>CAZGOK010000106.1:0-6854 GCA_964527665.1 uncultured Sphaerochaeta sp. | reverse complement strand
ATACTGCGCCCATTATCCAGGAGGACTGGTTTTTGCATTTTGTTTCCAATGCAGAACCGATCCTCAAGCGGCGCAAGAAGAAACTGCTTGTCCTGGAGAAGACCATGGAAGAGCTCCATGGCCTTAAGGACAATCCCGAAAAGGACAAGAATGTCCGGGTCCGCTCTACGATCAGACCCGACCTGTTGCGTTTCCTAGCCCGAAAGGGTGTGGTGCGTATTGGTGACACTGGTAGCACCGGTATTGCCGATGACCATCTGGTTGAGTTGTTTGCCGGGATCGGCAACAGCAAGAACCTGATGCTCATCACCCAGGACCGTGGTCTGAGTGAGAGGATTGTTGCCCTAGCCCATAGGCTTGAACAGGAACCCGATAGGCTTCCCAAGCTGCCTTGGTGGAAGAGGCTGTTCAGCTCGGCCGAAGAACGCGCCCCTGTCTCCCATAGGATGGTCGTGTGCAAGCTGATTGAAGAGGGCAAGCTCATGCGCTGTTATGTCTGCCCGGAGTGCGAAGAGAGCTACTATGACGAGTTGGTTGACTGTGAGGGATTTGTACTCTGCAGCCGGTGCTATATCGACCTGAAGGAAAAAGAGGCGAAGCAGGTTGCTGCCAATGATCTGAAGCGTGAGCTTGAGCTGAAGAAGGAAGAGGCCCGACAGAAACGCCTGCGTGAAGAGGCTTTGGAAAAAGAGCAGATGAAGCCTGTGTACACCGTTGCCAAGGCACTCGAGCGCAGAAGAAAGAAGTTCTGGCTTGTCTTTAGCCTTGTGGTGGTCATCGTGATCCTCCTGGCTATTGAGATTTACATTATTGCAGTATAGCCAAGACCCCGAGGCTGGAATGCCAAGGCAAGACACAAGAATGGTTGCCAGGTAAGACTGATCAGAACGAATGAATTAGACCCTATGAAAGAACGAATGAAAAGAATGATTGAATGAAAGAAAGAAACAATACAGGAAACACAAAGAACCGCTGCCCTAGGGTAGCGGTTCCTTGTTGGGAAAGGCTAAGTATCTTAAAGGCAGGAATACTGCCCTTTTCCCTATTTGATCCTTAGCAGCTTCGCATTGATGGCCACGATGATGGTGCTCAGGGACATCAGCGCTGCCCCTAGGGCAGGGCTGATGACGATTCCCTGGTTGAAGAGGACTCCTGCAGCCAAGGGCAGGGCAAAGGCGTTGTAGGCTGTTGCCCAGATGAGGTTCTGCACGATCTTGGAGTAGGTGGCCTTGGCAAGCTTGAGCAGGTTCACTATGTCCAGAGGGTTGCTCTTTACCAGGATGATGTCGGCTGTCTCGATGGCTACATCGGTTCCGGCCCCGATGGCGATACCGAGGTCTGCTGCTGCCAGGGATGGGGCGTCGTTCACCCCGTCCCCGATCATGGCGACACGCTTGCCACCCTTCATCAGGGCCTTTATCTTCTCTGACTTGTCCTGGGGCAGCACTTCTGCTATGACGGTGTCTATGCCCAGCTTCTCCCCTACATAGGAGGCGACCCTCTGGTTATCCCCTGTCAGCATGATGGTCTCGATACCCATGGCCTGTATGGTTGTGATAGCCTCCTGGGCATTGTCATGCAACTGGTCGGCTAGGGCAATAAAGCCTTGGAGGGTGTGGTCCTCTAGGACAAAGACAACGGTCTTTCCCTGTTTGGCCAGTTTTTCATACGTCTCTTCATCAAAATCGATCTTCTCAGATTTCATATAGCCAGGGCTGACCACATGTACCTGTTTGCCGTCAACGGTTGCTTGTAGCCCTTTTCCGGGGAGGCTCTTGTAGTCTGATACTTTCTTTGCCTTGAGGGAGAGCTCTTCTCCCTTCCTGACAATGCCTTGGGCTATCGGATGCTCGCTGTTTGTCTCCACCGAGTAGGCTATGGTGAGCAGTTGCTTTTCACTTATGTCGATGGGGTGCATGTCGGTAACACCGAACTCTCCTTTTGTGAGGGTTCCTGTCTTGTCAAAGACTATCGAATCCAGCTTTCGTGCCTCTTCAAAGGCAAGGCGATTCCTTATCAACAGCCCGTTCTTTGCCGCGATGCTGGTCGACATGGAGGAGACGAGCGGGATGGCAAGTCCGAGGGCATGGGGGCACGATATGATGATCACCGTCACCGCCCGTTCAATTGCAAAGGCCAAGTCGCCTCTGATAATCATCCAGGCTATGAAGGTAATGGTTCCGGAGCCTGCGGCAATGTAAAACAGCCACTTGGCTGCTCTGTCAGCCAGACGTTGGTTCTTTGATTTGGAGCTTTGCGCCTCCTGGACAAGTCGTTTCACTTGGGAGAGGAAGGTGTCGTCGCCTACCTTGCTGACGGTGAACTTGAGCAGGCCATCGCCGTTGAGCGAACCTCCGATGACCTCATCTCCTTGAGTTTTTGCCACAGGCACCGATTCTCCGGTTATCATCGCTTCGTTGATCTCCGAACTTCCTTCGAAGATCTCTCCATCGATGGGAATCGTCTCCCCGGGCTTCACCAGGATGGAATCCCCTGCCACGAGGTCAGTCACCACAACATCGACGACCGATCCATCCTCCTTGATCAGGTGGGCTTCCTCGGGCAGGAGCTTGAGCAGCTCATCCAAGGCCCTTGAAGCTCCCATGACCGATTTCATCTCTATCCAGTGGCCCAAGAGCATGATGACAACCAGGGTTGCGAGTTCCCAGAAGAAGTCTGTGCCATCAAGGAAGAACGTAGCTGCACTGCTGTACAGGTATGCGATGATGATGGCAAAGCCGATGAGTGTCATCATGGCGGGGGTGCGTTCCTTCAGTTCATCCCTTGCCCCGGTAAGGAAAGGTTTGCCTCCATAAAAGAATAAGATTGTTGATAGGGTGAATAGGATGTAGTTGGACCCAACAAAGGTCCACTCGACTCCAAGGAAGGAGTGTATCATGGGCGAGAGCAGGAGTATGGGTATGGTAAGGGCCAGCGATATGAAGAATCTCCGCTTGAAGTCCTGGACCATCATGGCATGATGATCGTGCTCCTGATGGCCACTGTCCTGTATTTCAGATTTAGGCGGGTCTTGATGGGTTTTGTTCATATTGATCTCCTCCTACAGGAATGAGGAGCAAGAGCAGGATGGAAGAAATAGAGTGGTACGGTGTGCATACCTGGTTGCCTTTGTGCTCCAACTCCTTCTTCTTTAAAGTATAGTGGCATGGTGGGAGAAAAGCAAATAAAGCAGCATTGTTTTGAAAAGGTTTTTACTTTTGCTCCTTATAATTACAACACAATACTTTAATTATTCAGCTATATTTATTGCTAATAGCATGGTATGATTAAAAAAGGAGGAGATAAAACATGAAAAATATGTACTGTAAGTATTTGTAATTTGTGTATTATCAATTTCTAGCTTATTTTCAGGACCTTTTGGTTTGGAGATGGGACAATCTCTCTCGTCTCTTCAGGACTTAGGGGTAAATCCTACTCTCATAACTGGGCAAAGTGGTTATTATTATGTTAAACCACCTTCTCCTCATTATGAATTTGAGAAGTATTTAGTGCGTGTTGATCCTAAAGAAGGTGTGTTTTTTATCAAAGCAATAGGAAAGGATTTAGATGATTCTGGCTTTGGCATTGAAACAAAATCTCATTTTAGTGATATTCGTTCGATGGTAGATTCTGTATATGGTTCTAGTGAATTGACTGATATTCTTTTCCCAGGTTCAATATGGGATGAATTTGAAGATTGGATGATGGGATTAAGAAAAAATGAGAGATATTATATAGCACACTGGGAAAATGCTGATGGTTCGGTTTTTTCTGGTAATATTGAGAAAATATATTTAGGGGCAAATGCTTTATCAAGTTCAACAGGATATGTGTCTTTAGAATATTATGGGACAAAGCATAGTGAGCTATCAGAAAAAGCAAAAAAAGTTTCAGCCCAAGTGTTTTGATTTTGGCTGGATATAGTGTCTTGAATTAAACCCTATCCGGTAAGAAATTTCTGCAAGATAATGTCAAAAAAACCCTCACAAGAAATTTACTTGTGAGGGTTACTGCTGCCCCGAGGGCGATTCGAACGCCCGACCCCTTCCTTAGGAGGGAAGTGCTCTATCCAGCTGAGCTATCAGAGCGGATGCGTTCTCGATATTACCGGAATAAAGAAGGGTGTTCAAGGGGATGGGAAAAGATTTGCTGTGTTGTCCCTCAATGGAAAGTGATATTGTTCTAGAAAAGCAGCAAGTCAGGGTCTACTGCATATGCACTGTAATTATAGTCACTCGGTAGAAAAGTGACAGACAATGCTTTAAGATAGAAATAGTTAAGCAAGCAGATAGGAGGAAAGCAGGTTCTTTCCCCTGTTTTGATTCATATCTGAGCCATGCATACTGTTTGCTGACCTACGGTGATCGTGCAGCAACAGCTCTGGTTCTACCAGATCTCTTTTTAGCAAGTGACTCACCTGTGTTGTATCAACTATGGAGGATGAGCAATGAATAAAGCGAACAAACAAAGAGACCGGGTCCGACTCGAACGTATCGCACATGATGCGATGATAGAACATGATCTGGTTCCTGATTTCTCACAAGAGGTCCTAGCTGAACTGAAAAAGATTAAGGAGCCTCTATCGATACCAGCTAACGAAAGATTGGTTGATATGCGTCCTTTGCTCTGGTGTTCTCTCGATAATGATGATTCACGTGACCTTGACCAGCTCGCTGCTGCAGAGGCACTGGATCATGGCAGGGTAAAGATCCTGATAGCCATTGCCGATGTCGACGCTGTTGTCAAGAAAGATTCTGCAATAGACTTGCATGCACAGAAGAACACCTCTTCGGTGTATACCGCCCCCAAAGTGTTTCCCATGCTTCCCGAAAAACTATCGACGGATATTACGTCCCTCAACTTTGGTTTTGACCGTCTGGCTGTAGTCGTAGAGATTGAAGTCGATAAAGATGGTTCTGTCCTTAGTTCAGCATTCTCTAGGGCAATAGTGCGCAACAAAGCGAGGCTTTCATACAATAGCGTTGCCTCATGGTTAAACAATACAGGCCCGATGCCAACGGAAATTGCATCAGTTGCAGGCATGGAGGAGAGTCTTCGCCTCCAAGACGTAACAGCCCAAAAGATGAGACTCCTTCGCCATCAGCATGGAGCCCTTGTTTTTGAGACGATCGAGGCACAAACCGTTTTTTCCGGCGATACTTTGGAGGATATCATCCCTGACAGTCCCAACCGTGCTAAAGAGATGATCGAGGACTTTATGATAGCGGCAAACAGCGTTACGGCAAAATATCTTGCCTCCATGAACTATGTATCCATCAGGCGAGTGGTCAGTGAACCTAAGCGATGGGACCGTATTGTATCGGTGGTTGCAGGACATGGCACAAAGCTTCCGTCAGAACCTGACTCGAAAGCGCTTGCTAAATTCTTGATTTCATCGAAAAAAGCAGACCCTGTTCGTTTTCCTGATGTTTCATTGAGTATCATAAAGCTTCTAGGGTCTGGAGACTATGTTGTTCAGATGCCTGGAGGTGACAGTGAAGGCCATTTTGGGCTTGCCGTACAGAGCTACACCCACTCAACCGCTCCTAACCGTCGATATCCCGACCTGATGACCCAGCGTATTTTGAAGGCGGCCATTGCAGGAAGCCCTGCCCCCTATACTGTTGAAGAGCTGAGAGATCTTGCACAGAAGTGCAATACGGCTGAAAATTCCACGAATAAGGTGGAAAGGAAGATGGTGAAGGCAGCAGCGGCGATTCTCCTTGAAAAAAGAATTGGCGAACAGTTCGATGCTATCGTCACAGGAGCAGCTTCCAAGGGTACTTGGGTACGCATCATGAATCCCCCACTCGAAGGACGGTTGGCCAGAGGGTATAAGGGCTTGGATGTTGGGGATTCGCTTCGTGTGCAGTTGACAAGTACCAATGTCGAACGAGGGTTTATTGATTTCAAGCGGATAGGGTAAATTTGTTCGAAGCTAAGAAAAAACTGCAATGGGTTGCAGTTTTTTCTTTTTCCAAGCCTTAAGGAATATTCCCAAGGGGTCTTAGGCTATCGGTGTATCCGACGCTAGGTGGTCTGCTGGCTCTTCAACAAGTCCCTAATCTCTGTCAACAGCTTGATGTCGGCAGGAATGACAGGCGCTGGGGGAGGGGTTGCTTGTTTCTTTGCTTCTTCCGCTTTGTCCTCTATCTTCTTTCGAGCATCAAGCCTCTCTCGCATCTTGTTGATGCTTCGGACAAGGAAGAACACCACCAAGGCGATGATGAGAAAGTCAATGACCTTCTGCATGAACATGCCGTAGCGGATGGCAACTTCTGCAGTTGTCTCTGTTGCCGCTGTAATGACAAACTTGAGGTCCACAAAGCTGATGCCACCGATTATCAGGCCGATAAAGGGCATGAGGATGTCCTTGACCATGGAGTTGACTATTGCGGTGAATGCAGTCCCTACAATGATACCTACAGCCATGTCTATCACATTGCCGCGTGTTATGAATTTTTTAAACTCGCCAAGAATTTTTCTATCTTTTGACATTAGGAGCCTCCACTTACTGTTTTTCAGAGTATATCATGAATAGGAAAGAGGGGGAAATAGTCTTCTTTGGGTGATTTTCTCCTGTATTTTCTATTTATCGGTTTTTGAGGTGGTTAATTGTTGAATAAATATACCCTTTCCTGTATAAAGTAATTTATACTTTACAGCGATGATTAACATTACTGTTCTTGTACATTTGGAGGTACCCAAGTATGAAAAAAAGCTTGTTTGTTTTTGTAGCCCTTGTTGCTCTGTTTGCACTGGTCGCTGCTCCTATGTTTGCCCAGGGTGGTGGTGAAGGTTCCAGCCCTAAAATCGGATTTATCGGTCCAATGACCGGTGATAACGCCAACTAC
>CAZGOK010000105.1:4364-6866 GCA_964527665.1 uncultured Sphaerochaeta sp. | reverse complement strand
TTCATTCTTCAGGTCCCCGTCAATGGTCTTGGGGCATCCTATGACCTGGATGCCATGGCCTTTTTCCTTGAAGTACTCTGCAAGGACTGCGGCGTTGGTGTTGGAGTCGTCCCCACCGATGATGACCAGAGCCGACACGTCATGCTTTTTGCATACCTTGGCACACAGTTCAAACTGCTCTGAGGTCTCCAGCTTGGTCCTGCCGCTGCCGATGATGTCAAAGCCGCCGGTATTGCGGAAGGGGGCGAGGAACTCCTCTGTGATGAGGGTATAGGAGTCTTCAAGGATGCCGCTCGGCCCCCCCTTGAATCCGAAAAGCTCGTTTTCAGGGTTGGCCTGCTTCATGGCATCGAAGAGGCCGCTGATGACGTTATGCCCGCCGGGGGCCTGACCGCCGCTGAGGATCACCCCGACGTTGCGCCTTTGGGAGATGGTCTTGTTCTCGCCCTTGGCAAAAGAGACAGAGGGTAGTCCGTATGTGTGGGGGAAGAGCGCCTTGAGGGCATCCTTGTCCTGAAGTGGGGAGGTGGCCTCACCAACAACTTGACTGATGTTCCTGATGTCCTCGGTGAGGATGGCAGGAAGTTTTGGCTGGTAGTCGTAGCGCAACCGCTGAAGGGGTGATATGTTCATTATGGCTCCTTATGGTACGTATTCTTTGAACAATACAACCATAGAACAAAAAAGCGTTTCTTTTCAACCTCTCTGTTGAGAAATCCCAGTCCTCTTGAGGGGGGGGTATGAATCAGCTTTGATTTACAGGTTTCCTGTAAGCACCCACTTCCTGTACGTACAGACAAGGATGAGACGTCTTCTAGAGAGGACGGGGTGTGTTTTTGTGTTGTACTTAGTCGTCTCCGCGTAAGGTATTTTCCTTTACGTATCCAGTCAAGCTTTTTATACTTAACATATATGAAGTGGAATAAAGCATTGAAAGTTAGAATTTACCCAAATGCTAAACAAATAGAACAGCTTAACAAGACTCTCGGATGTTCGAGAGCAATATACAACATGATGCTTCATGAAAGGATCACGGTCTTTGAAGAGTATAAAGACGATAGACAGAAACTCTATGATTATAAGTACAAGGAAATATCTGTCTACAGAAAAGAATTCGAGTGGTTGAAGGAAGCTGACTCACAGGCATTGGCCTGTTCGAAGGTGAACCTTGTAAACGCCTTTTCCAATTTCTACGAATCAGTACGGGGAGAACGCAAAGGGAAAGTGGGTTTCCCCAAATATAAGAAGAAGAAAAGACAAAACAGCTACGCCTCATCCTGTATCAACAATACTATGGCTGTTGACTTTGAGCTAAAAACAGCCAAGCTTCCTAAGCTCGGTTGGATACACTTTCGAGATCAAAGATGCTCAGCTGAAGGTCAAGTCGGTGACCGTCTCAAGAACTGCAACAGGGAAGTATTTTGCTTCGTTTCTTTTTGAACGCGAAGCTGCTGAGGTCCTTAAGAAAGTTATAACTGATCCCCAGAGAGTAGTCGGGCTTGCTATGAGTCTATCGGACTTCTATGTTGACAACGAAGGGAACAACCCTGGATATTCGAGAAACACGAGAAAATATGAAATGCAACTTGCCAAGGTCCGGAGAAGATTGAGCAAGAAGAAGAATGGGTCCAGCAACTGGTACAAAGCAAAAAAAACGTTGCCCTCGTACACGAGAAGATAGCCAATTCCCGTGTAGATTTCAACCGGAAGCTCGCTACCAGTCTGACCAGTGAATACGATGCAGTTTGCATCGAGACCCTTTCGTTGAAGGGGATGTCACAGACCTTGAACTTGGGGAAATCAGTGTTTGATCTTGGTTTTGCTGACTTTGTATCACGATTGAAACAGAAATCAGAAGAGACAGGGAAGCATGTCATCCAAGTGGACAAATGGTATCCAAGCTCAAAACTCTGCAGTACCTGTGGGCATAAGAACAGTGCGCTCACTCTTAAGGATCGCACCTGGACATGCCCAAATTGTGGAGCGGAGCTCTCTCGTGATGTGAATGCAGGAAAAAACTTACATAATGTAGGTTGTAAAATGTTGGGGCTGGGCTAGCCCTCAAAGCTTGTGGAGAATACAGTCAGTCTTAGTAACTTCGGTTCCTGAGCAGTCTTCTATGAAGCAAGAAGCCCATCGTTCTTTAGACGTTGGGTAGGTCACGCGATTGTGGTTTTATTGGAGGGGTAACCTGTTGGATTGCCCCAGTTTGCAACGGTTTCGATTCTTTTTGTTGCATCCCGTCACTTCATCTGGTATACCCAAGGACAGGAGGGGATACAGTATGCACAAGAGAATTGCCGTCAATGACCGGTGGCTCTACAAAGGCGATCATCACGACCAGTATTGCCAGCCATCCTTTGATGACTCGCTTTGGCAGGAGGTGGACCTACCGCATACAAACACCTTGCTCAGCCGTCATTACTTTGATGAGGAGAGCTTTTGCTTTGTCTCGACCTATCGCAAACTCCTGCAGTTCGACCTGCCCCAAGGCTATAGCGC
>CAZGOK010000105.1:0-4264 GCA_964527665.1 uncultured Sphaerochaeta sp. | reverse complement strand
CCTATGTAGGGCGTATCCTGGATGGGGAGCAGGAGCTCTGCCGTGTTGATGACCTGCTGCTGCATGAGAGCTTCGACCGCTCCATCAGCGGCTTGTCCCTGCAGAGGTGGTCGCCTGAGAACCCCAAGCTCTATACCTTTGAACTATCCTTGGAGAATGGCGATACAAAACAGGTTCGCTTTGGATCGCGCAGTGCCCGCTTTGAGGCTGACGGCTTCTATCTCAATGGAAAGAAGCAGAAGCTCATCGGGCTGAACCGTCACCAGAGCTACCCTTACGTGGGCTATGCGATGCCAGAAAGCGGACAGCGCGAGGATGCCCTGCGCCTCAAGGAGCTGGGAGTCGACCTGGTGCGTACCAGCCACTACCCCCAGAGCCCTGCTTTCCTGGACGCCTGTGACGAGCTTGGGCTATTGGTCTTTGAAGAGATACCCGGGTGGCAACACATCTCTGATGAGCAGGCTTGGCGAACGCTCTGCCTGGAGAACGTAGAGGCGATGATAGAGCGTGACTTCAACCACCCCTCCATCATCCTGTGGGGTGTGCGCATCAACGAGTCCGGTGATGATGATGAGCTGTACGCCAGGACCAATGCCCTGGCTAGGAGGCTCGATCCTACAAGGCAGACTGCAGGGGTGCGTAACTTTGCGAAGAGCTCCCTGCTTGAGGATGTCTATACCTTCAATGATTTCTCCCACGACGGCACCAATGCTGGCCTGGCAAAAAAGAGCACTATCTGCAAGGGCGATGTTCCCTATCTGGTAACCGAGTTTTGCGGGCACATGTTCCCAACCAAGCGCTACGACAACCCCATACAGCGCAAGGAACACGCCCTGAGGCATTACCGCACCCTTGATGCAATGTTTGGATCTGAGGGCGTCAGTGGGGCGATAGGGTGGTGCATGAACGACTACAACACCCACAGCAACTTCGGTAGCGGCGACCAGGTGTGCTACCACGGTGTCTGTGATCAGGGAAGGGCCGCCAAGCTCGCCGCCTATGTCTACATGAGCCAGAAGGGAAGTCCGCCCGTCATGGCACTCTCCTCCTCCCCTGATGGTGGTGACTTTCCCAAGGCGAGCATCCCGACGCTGCTGGTAGCAACCAACTGCGATAGCGTGCGGGTCTTCTTCCAGGACGAGGAGGTGGGTACCTTCCACCCCGACAGGAAGGGCTTCCCCCATCTTCCCCATCCTCCGGTCCTGCTCACCGACCTGATAGGAAAGCGCCTTGAAAAGGAGACCTACCTCACGCGCAAGGATAGGCAGAGGCTTCGTGTCCTGCTGAACAAGGTGGGGCGCCAGGGCGCTGCCCTCACCATGATGGACAAGGTGCGCATGGGGTGGTTCCTGCTTCGCTACCGCCTTTCGTATCAGGATGCGGTCTCCCTGTTCATCCGGTATGTGGGCAACTGGGGTTCTGAGGCATCCCGGTGGCGCTTTGAAGGGCTAATGGGGCAGGAGGTAGTCTGCATAGAGTCCTATGGAGAACACAAGGAGCCCTACCTCCATCTTGATACCCGCACCACCTCGATAGCCTTGGGCGATGCCTACTCGATGGTTTGGCTCAATGTCGCCATACGCAAGGAGGGACAAAGCCTGCCGTTGCCCTATGCCCACGAGCCATTCGCTGTGACCGTGGAAGGACCTCTTCGCCTCGTTTCTCCTTCCATCGGGGTGTGTGAGGGAGGGACAGCGGTGGTCTATCTACGGACAGTAGGGGAAAAGGGCGAGGCAAAGGTAACCATTTCCAGCCCCATAGGTGACAAAAGCATCCTTTTTACAGTAGTGTAGGGTATGTTTACCCTTTATATTGATGCTGATTCATGCCCTAAGAACCTTAGAACCATCCTGCTCAGATGCATTGTCAAGAATGACTATGCAGCATTCTTTGTCGCTGACCGGCCTTTGAAGGATGTGCAGACCGCCTACGAGCAGCATACTGCCAAGCTGCGAAAAGATGCTGAGGAAAGGGGAGATCAGGATACACGCTCCATCACCAGCAGGATTGAGAATGTGGTGGTGCCCGCTGATATGGACAGTGCGGACAACTGGATAGTCGAGCATGCCACCCTCCCTTGCCTGGCTGTAACGCACGACATCCCCCTGGCAGCCCGCTTGGTTGAGAAGGACATCCCCACCATCGACGACAGGGGAGGGGTCTTCACCAAGGAGAACATGGCCGAGCGTCTCTCCATACGAAACGCCATGAAGGAGTTCCGTGAGATGGGCATCTACAGTGAGAAGCACAAGAGCATGGGTCCTAAGGAGACCAAGGCCTTCTCGGATGCGCTGAACACAATGCTTCACAAGCTGACGGTGAAGCAATAGCACCACCTCCGCTTCTTTTGGGGTAATGCGTAAAAAAGCCATACTGCTCTACAAAAACGAAGAGGATCGGGTCTTTCTTCTAGGCAAGACGGAAAGGTTGCCCTGGCTCAGTTGCCAGGCAGCCCTTTCACTGTCAACAAAACGAACACTGGATTGTCACCTGCTTATGGGCAGGGCGGAGGACCTTTGTTCCCTGCTCACCCTGAAGAGGGAGGCTCTTTCCTATGCGGAGATTCCCTTGCTGGTATTCTCGGCCAACTCCCAATTCCCCGTCCTCAGGATGGTTGAGGGCCCTTCGTGCAAGGTGGTCAGGGATAGCATCGAGACCCAAAGTCTGGGCGAGGAGGTTCTTTCCCTGATCAGGGCAAAGCCAGAGGTGTGCAAGGAGAGTCCCCCATGCACCCTCACCCTGCGTGAGAGGCAGGTCGTCGCCCTGATCATCAGCGGGGAGGAGAACAAGGCCATAGCCGCCAAGATGGGCATCAAGCTGTCGACTGTCTATGCACATAAGAAGAACCTCTTCCTCAAGACAGGGATGCACACTACCAGCCAATTGGTGGTGTGGGCCCTGTTGAGGGAGTTTGCTCCCTAGCTTGCCATCTCAGATATTTTGACTTCTATCTGATGTCGGCTTATACTTCAGGTGGGTCCTGTAATCATGCTGTACGTTCATGCCAATTCACAGCATGTCATCACTGTTGCTTTCAAGGGGGAGCGTAAAGAAATGAAAAAAAAGTGTTTACGGTTTCTTGTCACCATGTTGCTTTTGGTCAGTACCTTCTTTTTGGTGACTGCCCAACCGATTGCAGAACAGGTTCCGGATATTGTTTCCTTGGACATCTATTCGACCAATGCCCTGCATGGAAGAGTAGGAAATGAAGATGGTGCAGGAGTAGCCCTTCTGGGTTCTTACATACACCATTTTCGAGCACAGAATCCTGATATGATCATGCTTGATGCAGGCAACGCCCTTCAGGGTACAGCTGTATCCACCTTCTTTGACGGGAAACCGGTCATTGAATTCTTCAATTTGGCGGGATATGATGTATTGAACTGTGGAAATCATGAGCTCGACTGGAAACCCGCAGATCTTGTCAGGATTATGAAGGATGCAGCGTTTCCCTTCTTAGGAGCAAACATCGCTACAAGGGATGCAAAGCCTGCCGCCTTTACCACCCCTTATGTAGTCTTGGATCGTGGTGGTATCTCTGTTGGCATCATAGGCCTTATCGACCCCAGCCATTTTAGCAGCATCGCTTCCTCTTCCTTGGAAGGGTTGGCGTTTATAGATGCAGCCCTTACAGCAAATCATTTCATTCCCATTCTAAGAAAACAGGGTGTGGATGTAATTGTATTGTTGGCGATGGTTCCTGGCTGGACTGACGAGAATGGCAAGGCTGAGGGAAATCTTATAGACCTGGCCTATGCTGTACCAGATGCTGATGCCATCATAGGAAGCCTGCACAATGAAGTGGCGACCACCATTGAGGGAACTCCTGTTGTCTTGGCTTGGAGATATGGGGAGAAACTGGGGCATATCCAGCTGAAGTATGACAAGGCAAACAGGGAGGTGGTCTCTTCTACGGTCGAATTGATACCTGTGAAGGGGGACCCTTTGCATCTAGGTGAAGATGTTGGAATAGCTTCTATGCTCAAGGGGTATTCTGAAGCGCTGAAAGAGTCCAATACAAAACAGATAGGAAGTGTAGACAAGGCCTTGGTTCGTGGCCCAGGTGAGACGGCCATCGGTAACTGGATCGTAGATGCCATGAACGAGAGTGCCAACAGCCAAATAGCTTTCACTAACCCCGGAGGGATTCGTGCTGACTTACCAGCTGGTCCCATCACAGGTGATGGAATCTACAAGGTCTGTCCCTTCCCTAATACCATCTGCACAACCGTCATGGGTGGGGAACAGTTGCTTAGGTTCCTTG
>CAZGOK010000104.1:0-6884 GCA_964527665.1 uncultured Sphaerochaeta sp. | reverse complement strand
TCCTTACAGGATATCGGGCTGGACGGATTTGAACCGTCGACCCCTTGTCCCCCAGACAAGTACGCTACCCCTGCGCTACAACCCGAACATGTATCGGTTACCCGACAGGAAGGAACAATACCATAGAAGGGTTTTAGTGTCAACGAATGGGAGAAATGTCTCAGTAAAATTATTGGATGATGGTATTGCGAACAACTATTACTAGATAAGAGTAGGCGATTCTTTCAAAATGTTGTACCTTAAGGCAAAGTAAGTAGGAGAATCAGAATGGCACCAATGACAAAACTAGCACTTGCCCAATCGTTGAAACAACTCATGGCTGAGCGTACCCTTGATAAGATAACAGTCAAGGAGGTGGTGGCAAGATGCGGCGTAAATCGGCAGACGTTTTATTATCACTTCCGTGACATGTACCACCTGTTGGATTGGATGTTTGCCAATGAAGGGCAGCAGTTCTCAAAGAAGTATCCCGAATTCCATACTCCCGATGATGGGCAGACGGCCATACGCTCGTTGTGCACGTATCTACAGGACAACCGGGAAGTGATGATGAATATTTACAATAGCCTGGGCAGGGAGCTGCTCGATCGGTATCTCTGCCGCGAAATGGCGACGCTGCTTACCAATTCCTTGCAAGCCCGTGCCATCAAGCTGGGGGTATCCCAAGCACAGTTGGAGTTCCTGGTCAACTTCTACAAGCATGCATTTGTCGGAGCCTCCCTTGACTGGTTCCAGAAAGGGATGCCTGGAGAAGCAGAGGAAATTGTTGCTTTGTACTCGCCTTTGCTAAAAGGAACCTTTGATTCTGCTATGAAGAGAATGGCGTCCAGCTAAAAAATTGGGTTTTTACGCTATGCCTATAAATGAATACTTGAAGATTCGGCATTGATAGCTTACACTATCACAAAACAGATTGGTAAAAAGAGAGTGTCCAATGAACCAAATGAAAAGAAATGCGACAAGAACGACAATACTCGCCTTGATAGTCCTGTTAGTATCTCTGTCGAGTATACATGCATATCAGTTCTCTCCCTTGGAGCAGGTTTTTCAGCCTACTGGGGCAGAAAGCACCAAGACCTATACAATCGTAAACGATAGCAATGATTCGATTGCCATCAGCATATCAGCACTTATCAGGGACCAGGATGCTCAGGGTGAAGAGATAAATTCGCCTGCAGACGCCTATTTTTCAATTGTCCCCAACAAGCTTGTTGTACCTCCTCAGAGCAGCTGGGTAGTTCGTGTGCAGTACCGTGGACCCAAGACGGTCACCAACGAGCTCTCCTTTCGCTTGAAGGCCGAGCAGATTCCTTATTCACAGGGCAAGAGTGCCACTGACCAGGGAATGTTTAACTTCCTGTACATCTACACCACAAGCCTATACGTCCAACCCTCCAGAATTGTTGAAAACGTAGCGGTACGTTCTGTAGCATCTGCCACTTCAGAAGAAGGGGATCCTGTCATGGCTGTCACGCTTGTCAACATGGGCAACGTCCATCAGCTTCTGGTGTCCGGTATCCTTGAGGTCAAGGATAGCAAGGGCAATTCGGTGATCTTGCAGGGTGCCGATGCGCTGGCAACCGTTGATGGAATGAACCTGCTTGCCAAAAAGACTGTCACCAAACAGATTCCTTGGCCCGAAGGATTGTCCAGAGCAACTGGTGTTACCTATCAGGCCACCATCAAATACAGCAAATAGGGGAGTCCTGTCTCTCTCTGTTGCTTAGTAGGATGCAGAACATATGAAACGAAAGGGGTTAGCAAGTGCGGTAATCTTAGGCGGGTTACTCGCATTTGTAACCCTTTTTCTTATGACCTTTATGTGTGAATGTTTTCAGGGTTCCTGCACCTTCCTTCCTGGGCGGAGCGAGACTGGTATTCCCATAGCCACACTGGACAGGGGGGTTGCTACCGTCCCAGCTAAGGGTTTGTCTGATGAGTGGGACTCTTTTGGCACTACTGTCATAGCAGTCGGTCAAGAAGGGCTGCTTCAAGCTGATACACGTGCCGCCCAGACTCAGATGCCCCTCTCCGACGAAGTCTCAGGGCTCGAAACAACAACCCAGCAAGATATCTCTCCAGAGCCTGACGAGCCGGCTGTGTTAGAAAAATCAGTAGGGGAGGATCAAGAGCTTGCTGAGGATGAAGCGCCCGGTGATGATCAAGGCTTGCTGTCGGGTGAATCGCTTGTAGTGGGAATGCCTGCTCCTGCTGCGGTTCCCCCCATGCCGAATCAAGCCACTGTTACCACTAAGATGCATGTCCCTGAAGAGCCTTTTTTGTTTGAACCGATGGTTCTTTCAGAAGAGGAGTTCGACATGTTCTTCCCGGTCGTTACCGATTTCCAGGAAGAGAGTGATGACTTCTTTGCTGACTTCTTTGTAGTGGGTGCTGACTCTGTCGTAGCCTACGAAGATGGTCTTTATTACCTCGGTCTCTTGATCAACGATGATTATGTCGGGGACATCGAGGTTAAATTTGAAGGGGACAGCCAATCCATAAACTCCCTGCAACTCTCCTTATTTATCGGCGATAATATCACTAAAGAGACGTATCAACGCCTTTTTGGTGATAATCTTCCCTTTCTCTCCATCGAGGAGATCAATGCCCGTGGTGTTGAGGCAACCTATGATAGTGAAGCCTTTACCGTCTCGCTGGAATTTGGTCTGCAGGACATGCCCGAAAGGATAGTGAGCGTCACTGCAACCTCCATCAATAGGCGGGAGCAGTATGGCATCAGTGGTGCCATAATCCTCAAGCCTGCAAAGCTTTCCATAGCAAGCTCCTTGAGTTTCTATACCCTGTTTGACTATATGTCCTCCCCATTTCTGTTGAACAGCACCACCACCAGCCTGAGCGTTTCCAACAGGGCATCCTTGTTTGGCGTTGGCATTAACTTCTCATTTTCCCTCTCCTCTTCTTCCTCATCGCTTACTCCCGCCTTTAATGTAGGTTCTTGGAACGGGTTCTATGACTTTGTGGAGCTTAGCCAGCGCCTCTCCTTTGGTAATGTGGGCTCAAGCCTGACGAACAGGGCCACAGCTAACGGGTCCACCCCCTTCGGCCTGCAGTTGGAAAAGAACTACTCCTACGGCTCTGATAGGGCAAAGGGCAACCAGTTTGAATACAGGATTGTTCTGGTCGAACCGTCGGAGATAGTGATATCGGTCAACAACAATGAGCTGTTCCGCAGGAATTTCCAGGCTGGGACCTACCGCTTGAAGGACTTTGTCTTTACCCAAGGGGCGAACATCATCAAGATTGTGACCATCCCCACAGCCCGCCCCGATGATGCGAAGGTAGAATATGTGGACATGGGCTACGACTATCGCCTCCTAGGCAAGGGAGACACCGTCTATGGTGTTGGCCTTACCGTTCCCAAGGTCAAGTCCACAGTCGCCTCCAGTGAAAGGTGGACGCTGAATGTGCCCTGGTACCAAGGCCAGTATCTCTCCTATCATCTGGACAAGTACACGGCCAACTACTGGCAGCAGATAGGACTGACAAACACCTTTACCCTCTCCAGCGATATTGCCTACTCCCCTGGCACCTTCAACGGGATGCTCAATGGTGTCTTTGCTTCCATGATAGGGACCACCCAGGCGCAGCTTACCCTTGGTGTTGATGACCGTCACAATTGGTTTGGCTCGCCCTCCATCGGCGGAGCGTTGAGCCACCGTTTCAGCGGTAAGTCCGAGCTCTCTTTTGGTACCCTCAATGTCGGGATCAACTTCTTCAAACCCTATCCAGCACTCCCAGGTGGTGGGGTGGATCCTCCCTTCTCTCTTGGGGGCAACCTCTCCTATAGTGGCAACTTTTCCAAGGAAATCCGCTATACCCTTTCGGCTACCATCACACAGAGCTTCGACACCCCCGCACCCGCTTGGACTGCCGCCTTCTCAACAGGCTTCTCTCCCTTCAAGGGGATGTCCCTCAATGGCTCCATCGCCCTCAATGCCCAGGATAACGACCCCCTAAACCCTACTATTACAGCCCAGATAACCGGTAGCTACTCATTTAGTCAGAAGCTCAATGCCAGTGCCTCCACCAGCTTGCAGACCTACAAGAATTTTGCGTCAGTATCGGACAACACTTCTGTGGGCATCAATTACAGGGCCACCGATAAGGATAGCCTGAGCCTGAACCTCAGCGGTTTGAAGATTGACGACCCACTGGACTACTCGCTTGTTGGCTCATGGTCGCATAACGGCGACCTCATCCCCTTTTCAGTGCGTCAGCAGACTTCGGATTCCTACAAACGTATGACTTCCACCTTTACAGCCAACACCGCCTTTGCCTATGCCGATGGTGCTTTCTCCATTGCCAAATCAGTGAACGAGGCTTTCTTCATGGTCAGGCCGGTAGGGGAGCTCAAGGGCGCAAAGATCTCAGTTGCACGGTCACTAGACTCTTCTCCCACACCTCTGGTCACTCCTTTTGGCAGTGCCTTGTACAACAACATCTCCACCAACATCAAGAACTCCATTGTGGTCTTCTCCACAGGATCGACCGATTACAGCAGTGGCGCCTCTTTTGTCTATGAGCTGAATCCAAGAAGTCGTCAGGCCTTTGTGACAAAGATCGACATCAAGCCCTCCTTCACCGTAAGCGGGTTGCTGTTCAGGAAGGACAAGAGTCCTTATGAACAGTACTCCTCCCCTGTGTACTCCCTCTCCATCAATGAGGAAGGGGAGGAGGTGATGACCCGTGATGATGCCCTCTACCTCTTCACCGACCAGGATGGTCGCTTCATAATCAGTGATGTGCTTTCCGGAGACTATCTCTTTGACCTTCGTGTTGATGACCTGTGGTACTCTGTCCGGTTTACCGTGCCCGAGGTTGGTGCAGGCAAGACTGGAAAGGATAGGGTGTTGCTTCTTGAGGATTTCTGGGTGGCAGACCCGGCAATCGAGACGCGTATCATCGTCAAGGATGCATTTTCCCTGCAGCCCGTTGAAGAGGAAACTGATGTGTTCGGTACTGCCCTTGTTACCGGCTATGATGCCAGTGTAGCCCTTACAATAGCCGACAAGATCGACGAAGAGTCTTTCTGGAAGATCATCTTCCCCTCCTTCGAGCAGGATGCGTGGAGTTTTGATTCTGGTTCTAAAACTGAAACGGAAGAAGGGGAGTTCTTCTTTGCCGAGCCAGGTGATCCGGAACAGCAGAGTGTCGTAATCGAATCCGGAGCACCTTAGGCGCAATCCTTTGCAAGAGTTCCTAGGTATGTGCAATCTTCTATGCCCCAGAGCTTTTATAGGTATGAAGATGGTTAGCAAATTCTTTCAAGAGAAAACATTGACCAAGGTTCTTTTTTTATGATGCTTTTTATAGGGGCAGATGGCGAAGCTTATAGCCGCTGCCTTAGTCCAGTAGCAGAAGCGCACGTCAATCATTCTGAGTTCACTTGACACTTGTATGCAAAAGTACGACTATAAGAGTCATCATTGTCATGCAAACAAAGGAAGTCCTACCGTGCGAAGCGATATAATCAACGAAGTTCTCTCGGTTGAAGATAAAGCGCAACAAATCATACGCGATGCGAATACCACCTCACGAAACATACTTAGTGATGCGCAACTTCAGGCCGGTGAGCTGGTCCGTTCTGCCCTCAAGGAAGAGCGGGAAAGAAATCACGCCCTTCTGCTTCAGGCGGAAGAGGATGCCAATCTTCGTCTTGCTGAATTTGAAGCAAGTCTGGATATTTCTTCAGTCTTAGATGATTCCACCCTTGATACGATTGCCGCTACCATAACGGAAAAAATTTGTAAGACTGAGCTGGAGGAAGTATAACCAGCCTATGAGACAAAACCCCACCTCCCTGTATGGTTTCATCAATGCTAAGCTGAGGGCAAGAATCGGTTTGATGCGCGAGTCGCATATCATCGAGGATCTGCTGAAGGCCAAGGGTGTAGTTGAAGCTGTTGCGGTTCTCCGTGATAGTGCCCACTCCTCTGTTGCCACCGCCTATGATAGGACAGGTGACATCCAACAGATGGAGCTTGCCCTTCTCTATAATGAAGTTGAGATGTATCAGGAAGTGGCAAAGTATCTAGAGGGAAAGAGTGCAGATTTTGTCTTGACACTCCTAGGAAAAATTGAGGTCGATAACCTTAAGAATACCATCCGTCTCTGGTATGGCAGCATCATACGCCGCCGCCCGATGCGCTTTCGCAGCGAATATCTGTTCAAGGAAAAACTTCTTAATGACATTGACTGGACTGCTCTGGTCAACGCCACCTCGTGGGAAGGGGTTTGCCGGACGCTTGCCGGCACCCCCTACAGTGAGGTGGTAAACGCCTTCACCGAACAGCAGTTGGATGATGAAGGGTTGTTTGTCCTGGAGAACAAGCTTGACCTGCAGTGGTATGAGCAGATGATGGCCAGCACTGAAAGGCTTTCTGCCCAGGACAAGGGTGTGGCGCAGTCGGTCTTCCTGGTGGATATCGACTTGAAGAACCTTTTGATGATGGTCCGGTATGGTTGGTTCCATAAGATGGACTCAGAAAAACTTGAATCTCTGTTCTTGCCATGGGGCAAGGTCTATAAGCATAAGAGCGTACTCGATTTTGTACGGAACACCGCATCAGAGCGTGATCCTTTCGCAGTCATCGAACAGCTCTATCCCGGTTTGAATCAGACCCTTGTACAGATTTCCGAAGAAAAGCGTGGCAGTGTTCACCAGGATGAGCTTATGGCACTGCAGAATCTTCGCATTGAGGCATATCTACATGAACGCCGTAAGGCCGTATATAAAAAGATGCTGGCATCCGATCCTTTTACCATAGGGATCAGCCTGGCCTATTTCTTTCTCTACAAGGAGGAGGACACCATGATCAAGGCTATTCTCAACGGCAAGTATTACGGGTATGAAGAGGATTATA
>CAZGOK010000103.1:0-6943 GCA_964527665.1 uncultured Sphaerochaeta sp. | reverse complement strand
CAACATCTGAAAAGAGCCTTGTTTTATCCCTAGGCAAAGGTGTACTGGGCAAAGGTTGAGATGGACTCACCTTTGCCCAGCGGCTATACTGTAGCGATGAGATGGCACCATGAAAAAGGCTCTGCAGACAACTCTCTCAGGCAACAGGTGGTTGGAACCTTCCAGATTGCTATTCCTCTGGTCATTGTAGTCTTTGCATTGCTTATGTCCCTCTATCTGATAGAGATGAAAAGTCGAAAAAAACAGCTGACCGGTGAACTGGCCAGGCAAGAGAAGGCTTACCTTGATATCACTGCCCTGACAGTGGGAAAGAATATTGCCAATATGGGCCGGGACCTTTTGACCCTGAAGGATTTTACAGCCTCCTCCATTGCAAGAGACGATATGTACAGCCTTGAACAGCAGTACCTCTCCATGGCCAACCATTACCGCATATATGACCAGATCAGGTATATTGATGCGGCTGGCAACGAAAAGGTCCGCATCAACTACACCGATGGCAAGGCGGAGGTAGTGCCTCCCTCTTTGCTACAGAACAAGAAAGAGCGGTATTATTTCCAAAACTCCTGTCACCTTCGCCCCGATGATATATACATCTCACCTTTGGACCTGAATGTAGAAGATGGCAAGCTGGAACTCCCCTACAAACCCATGATTCGTTTGGCTACACCTGTAGTGGATGCTTCCGGCATGCCTGGGGGCATAGTCGTCCTCAACTATCTTGCCGCCAATGTGCTTGAGGTCATCGAGTCGGTATACAGAGGGTATGAGGCAAACCTCTCCTTGGTAAACAAGGAGGGGTACTTTCTCATCCATGATGAAGACAGGACCAAGGAGTTTGGCTTCATGGTCGATGGGGGAGGTCGGTATACGCTCGCTGAACTCAATGCTGAAATATACCAGCGCAGTGAGGCCTCTGCCCAAGGGTGGTATGCAACCGACAGGGGCCTGTTCTCCTTCAATCGCCTCTATCCCTTTGAACATGCGGTCAGCTCCAGTGAAGAGGATACCGAGTACACCTCACCGATAATGGCCCGTTCGTGGCTTCTTATCACCCATATCCAGCAATCGACCATCGACGCCCAGCTAGCGCATATGCAAGTTCTCTCTCCACTCTTGCTTGTGGTATTGTCGGCAGGTATCTTCTCGTTGCTGGTTATGCTCTCCTACCTCCTCCACCACAAGAGATATGAGCGGGAGCTTGTACAGTTTCTAGCACATTTTGATCAGCTTACAGGGTGCTATAACCGTGGATGGGGTTTGAAGCTCTTGCAGGAGACCCTTGCAAAAGCAAGGAAAAAAGAGCAGATGCTAGCATTCCTGTTCATCGACCTTGACAGGTTCAAGCAGGTCAATGACACCTATGGGCATAAGGCAGGGGATGTTGTTCTCCAAGAGAGTGCCAAACGGATACAAGGCTCCCTACGTCTTGACGATACTGTTGTCCGCCTAGGTGGGGATGAGTTTTTGACAGTCATTCCTTTCACCAGCGAAGAGAATGTCCTCCCGGAGATACCAGAAAGGATATACTCGGCGCTGCAAGAGCCTATAAGCCATGACGGTGTCACCATACACATCGGCTCAAGCATAGGCGTCGCCCTCTACCCAAGGGATGGCTCCCGGGTCAAGGACCTGGTAGCTGCCAGTGACAAAGCGATGTACCAGGCGAAGACCAACAAGGATCTCCTTTTTGTGCGCTACAGGCAAGGAATGTAAGGATTCTTCCAAAACAAATCATTCATCTTTCCTCTCTTCCTCCAGATTGGTAGCCTTGAAGACCTGCTGGCCCTTCTTGTGCATCTTGAGGATGACCTTCTCAAGCTCCCGCCGCTTCTGGAAGGGGTCCTCGAACAACTCCTCCTGCATAGGCTTGTCCCCCTCATAGAGCTGGTAGAGGCCGACCCCTATGAGACGGACAGGCATGCCCTCATGCCATTTCTGGTAGAGCAGTTGCTTGGCATAGGAGTATATCTGCTCTGCGCTGTAGATGTTCGCCTTAGGGGTGATTTGCGCACTGTAGGTGGTGAAGTCCGGCGCCCTGACCTTGATGCCTATGGTACGCCCTATCTGTTTTTCATCCAGGGCACGGAACATCACCTCATGGCTCATCTGCAGGAGATTCTGCTCCAGCACCAGCGATGTGGTCACATCCTCGGGGAAGGTGGTCTCTGTGGAGATGGAGTGGCTTTTTGAAGCGCTGGTGAAGATCCCTGGGTCGATGCCCCTGCTTGCATGATAGAGGAAGCTTCCCATGGAGTTTCCGAAGATCGATTGCAGAGAGGTGAGTGAGTACTGGCGAAGTTCGGCGGTGGTGGTGATATGCTTGCGGGCCAGCAGGGCCTGGGTTACCTTGCCCACACCCCAGAGCTTCTTCAGCCCCACCGCATCGATGAAGTCCTCCTCCCGCCCGGGTGAGACCCTGCACAGCCCATCGGGCTTGTCGTAGTCACTTGCCATCTTGGCAATGAAGTGCGAAGGCCCGATGCCAACCGATATGGTCAGCCCCGTCTCGTCCTTGATCCTCTGCTTGAGCAGAACAGCCGCCTCCCTGGGCAGGCCATAAAGGCGTCTGGTCCCGCTCATATCCAAGAAAGCCTCGTCGATGGAGAGTTGTTGGACAGAGGGGCAAAAGGATCGGCAGATCTCCATGACAGTCTTGCTGACCTGGCTGTAGCGCTGCATGTTGGGCTTGACCACCAGAACCGACGGGCAGAGCTGTAGGGCCCGGCTCATCGGCATGGCTGAGTGGAGGCCGAATGCGCGAGCCTCATAGGAGGCGGTGGCGACCACGCTCCTTGGCCCCAGGCCCCCTATGACCAGAGCCTTGCCTGCCAAGGAGGGGTTGTCGTGCTGCTCTATTGCGGCATAGAAGGCATCCATGTCCACATGGAAGATGACCTGTTCCATGATCACTTTTTGGGGGGGAGGTAGGAGCGCGATTGCTGCTCGTCCTTGCGCCTCAGGGCATGCTCGATGAGGGTGGTGAGCACCCTCTCCATGGAAAAGCCCGCATGCTGCATAAGAGTCGGGTAGTGGCTCTTGGCAGTCATCCCCGGGGAGGTGTTGATCTCATTGAGGTATATCTTCCCTTCTGAGACAAAGAAATCAACGCGGGCATACCCTTCGCTTCCAATGGAACGGAAGGCTTGTCTGGCATATGTTCGTATCTGTTCTTCAGTCTGTTCGGGATAGGAGGAGGGCAGGTGTAGGTAGGCACTGTCAGTCTGGGAGTATTTGTACGCGTAGGAGAGAAAGTGGTTGCTCTGTTTGCCCGGGTCCACCACCAAGGCTGGCCCTCCAACTACCAGGGTACCATCCTCGGTCTCCAGCAGGGCACACTCCAGTTCATCCATAGGCTCGATAAGGGCCTGCACCAACACAGAGGCGCTGTGCCGTGCCGCTTCTCTGACAGCCTGCTTGAAACTCGGTCCACCAGGAAGACGAAGTGCGCTGACCCCGAGGGATGAGCCGCTGTCCTCAGGCTTGATGAAGAGGGAGCTTCCCACCTTCAGGCGTGCACTCCTGCACGCTTGGGCCCAACGCGTCTCTTCCATATCAAATCCAGGATTCATCTCAGGGCCTTCCATCCAGGGGGGAGGATTTGAGGTGAATCCCTCCAACCACAGAAGAGCTTGCCTGTCCAACAAGAGTGAGGGTACAGTGGGGATGCCCTCCAAGGCGAAGAGCTTTGCCGCCTTCTGCTTATGCATCCCTAGGGCGCTGGAGAGGGTGTCGCATCCGCACAGGGGGAGGTTTGCGAGCATGCACAGGCCCTGCAGGTTCCCATCCTCCCCTCCAAAGCCGTGGGTAACGGCAAAGGCGGCATCCAGGGGCAATTGCTCTGAACCGCAGAAAATCCCTTGCCCCGGGACTATGGTGAGGGGGTGGTCCGTTTGAATGGAAGCATGCACTTCACCTGTCTTCTGGAGGAACCATCGTCCTTCCAGCGTGATGGCTATCAGGTGGAGGGTGTGTCCAAGATGGGATAGTGGTTTGAGGACACCTTTGGCACTGTTGACCGAGACCTCGTGCTCTCCTGAGCGTCCTCCGTAGATAAGGGCAATGTTCATCGCATGCTTCTCTCTTTATCTGCTAGCAAAGCTCGCACCGTCTGTTCTTCATTCCAAGCCCGCTTACCCTCTTTTCCCTCTATGGTGCTCTCATGGCCCTTGCCCAGGAAGAGCAGGGTGTCCCCCGGCTCAGAGAGCTCTATGGCCCGCCTGATGGCCATGGTGCGGTCCTCTATCTCCTCAATGATACAGGTGGTGTTTTCACTATGAGTGCGGATATCCTTGAAGATGAGGGCATTGCCCTCGCCTCTGGGATCCTCCTCGGTGAGGATGATCGTAGAGGCATGCTGTGAAGCTATGCTGCCCATAGGGGCTCTCTTGGTGGTGTCGCGCTCACCGGCGGCCCCGAAGAGCGCGATGATCCTTCCCTGTTGTGCTGTATTTTTCATATGGGAGAAGAGCTGCTCATACGCGTCAGCGGTATGGGCAAAGTCGATGATGACCCGAAGTGAGAGGGAGTTCTCGACCCTGATCATCCTGCCCTCCACCGCCTTGAGATCTGCAAGCAGGGGCAATAGGCTCTGTGCATCCTCGTTGAGGATGAGCGAGCAGGAGAGCAGGGCGAGCATCGCATTGCTCGCTAGGCAGGGTAGGCCCAAAGGGGTGCTGACTGTGGTGCCGTTGCTTTCGATCACCATTGTTCCTTCTGCACTCTCGTGTGTGGTGAAGGGAAGGGCCTTCTCAAGCAAATGCGAAGAGCTGAAGGGGGGCAGGGCGTCCAGGAATAGGACACGGTAGGGGTTCTGTCTGGTGGTGAGGAAGGTCCCCCCGGGTTGCAGTGCACGCACCAGGTTGCACTTTGCCTCCACGTAGGCCTCCTGGCTCTTGTGGAACTCCAGGTGCTCGCTGCTGACAGTCGTCACCAGTGCCTGTGCGAACTCTATGGTTGCCAGGCGGTCATGCTCGCAGCTCAGGGCATGGCTGGTGCACTCCAAGATGACGTGGCTCAAGTTGTTATCTCTGCACCTTGAGAGGAATGCATGCAGCTGGTCCGCCTCCGGGGTGCTTTGCCGGTAGGGGGAGAGGCGTCTGCCCTCTCCGTCATCCATGCTCACTGTCCCTAGGATGCCCACCTTGCCTCCTCTGGCCTTGAGCATCTGGTAGAGATATTCGCTTGTAGTGCTTTTGCCGTCGGTGCCTGTCACCCCGATGACCTCCATGCTCCTGCTTGGCCACCCGTAGAAGGCCGCGCACATGCGGGAAAAGAGGGAGCGGGGTCTGGTGGTGACAAGATAGTGGACATGGGGGTGTTTGTTCTGTACAGCAAGGGTGCTGAAGATGCACACCGCCCCTGCCTCGATCGCATCCTCAATATAGAGGTCCCCCTGGGTATGGAGGCCGGGAAAGGCAAAGAAGACACTCGAACCTACACACTCCTTGGAGCAGTAGCATATCTTCTTGATGATGGGGTTATGAGCAGGTTGGGGCTCTTCTATACCTATGGCGTTCAACAAACCCAAAAGCGTATTCATACGGATATCGTAACAGGGAAGGGGGGAGCGTGCAAGCTTCCTCCTTCCCTACACATGGTTTCCCTCCCAAGACAGGTTTTTTGGCAGGGTGTTGGTACGAGCCTCCTTCCCATGCTATAACTGTTGTATCGACTATCACATGAGGGAGGGCCAGGCTCGTCGCCTTGGCACAGATGCATGAAACGATTCTTATTTGTTCTCTGTATAGTGGCTCTAGGCATCCCTTCTCTATTCTCCAACTCTCTTGTCCAGACTGAGAGGGGCTCCATTGCCATGGGCTCAGCTGGGGTCGCTCTTTCCGCTTCGCCCTCTTCGTTCTTTGCAAACCCGGCTTTGCTCTACATCCGCGACAAGGAAAAGAGTTTCTTTACCCTCAGTGGCAGCTACCATGATTCAATACGGCCTGCAAACTTCCAAAACAACCTGCCAAACCCCCTGCTTCAGAACCCCTTCACCCATTTGAGTGTCTCCTTCAGCGGCAACAATGTTGCCCTTACGCTTCAGAACCAGGTTTCGCTCAATGACCGTGAGGAGGGCCACAGCGGGTTTACCCGCTTTCGCGGTCGTACCCATACGCTGTTGCAACTCGACTGGGCCATAGGTCGCTCTGCCTTTGCCTTTGGCCTGAATGTAAAGGCCCTTTCGGTATCACAGCGCTATCCGCTGGATATTAGCCACGACCGCGTCCTATCGGATTTTATTGTCCAGACCTCCTTGGGAAGGTTTGAGACGCTGGAGAATGAGGCCTATATCTCTGTAGGCATCGGGCTGTTGCTTGACTATGACTGGTTTAAGATGGGGATAGTGAGCAATGAATTTGCCTATGCCCTTGGGCGCGACTCCCTTCAGATCGGGGCCGATGGCATCCTGCAGAGCCTGGACTGGGGGTTCTCTTTCAGCACCCCCACCTATGATTCGGACAATATCCTGCATCTTTTCAAGCTGCAGGCGGCAGTGGACCTCGTGGACCTCTGGTCAGAGGTGAGCAGGGAGGTCAGGCTGGGCTTCGATCTGGAGCTTCAGCTGCTGCCATCCTGGTCGGTAAGCCTGAAAAGTGGGTATAGGGAGGGTAAGAGTACCCCTAGCGACCTGCTGCGGTTCGACTTTTCCCAGGGTATTCATACCATGGGCATCTCTGCAGAGCTTGGTGCCTTTACCCTCGACCTTGCTTTTGAGGTCCCCATAGCTTGGTATCTGGGAAATACTGATGCTTCCAGTACGGTGGAAGGACTTTTGGGCATCAGTTTTTCCATATGATCGTGCAAATTTGCTTTTGGGAACAAAACTACAATTGGCGATACTTGACACTCCAAAGGGTGAGCTATATAGTCAAACGGTAGATTGTAGTAACCGTAAGGAGTAAAGTATATGTCCAAAGCACATAGAGGTAGTGGTATCCGC
>CAZGOK010000102.1:0-6987 GCA_964527665.1 uncultured Sphaerochaeta sp. | reverse complement strand
AAATAAGGGTTCGAAATTACTGCACCCAAGGGGAAATCAAAGGTGCCTCCCTTACAGGAAAGACCTGGAGCATTCCCGAAGGAGCTGTCAAACCCGATAGGATGGCCAAGGGCACCATGCAGGCATCACAACTTCTTCCAGTGCTCAAGGAAGAAAAACTTTGTACCCTTCATGAGTGAATCTACCACAAGATCCAGGTTGAACTGACCTTCAGCTCAAACCATATGGAGGGGAGCCAGCTAACCTACAAACAAACCCGCCAAATCTATGAAATGAACACCATAGGTCTTGAGAGCACAAAAAATACCCGATGAAGTAGGAGGTAAGGTGAATACGGCCCCTGAGAATGGTTCTCATGAAATCAGCCTCTTGCTTGAGGGCTATAATGCCATCGAAATGAAGACCTTGGATGAAATCATTGACTTTCATGTTCGCCTTGAACGCATCCACCTCTTCCAGGAAGGGAATGGACGGGTAGGGCCCCTGATCATGTTCAAAGAGTGTCAGCGCTGGAACATAGTCCCGTTCATCATTTCAGATATGATGAAGATGTTATATTGCAAAGGTTTGAATGAATGGCATAGGGAAAGAGGATTCCTTAGGATTACCTGTCTTGCCTTGCAGGACATCTTCAAACAGCCTCTTGATCATTTCATGATTCCCTATGAACTCTGATTGGAAGCCTTCAACGATTCGTCAAGGGGGACTCTGATACAAGGGAATTGCTCTACCTGTAGTTTCAATGCTAAGAACTACAATCCCCAGTAGTTAGAAAAAAACAACAAGGAAGAGTGTTGAATCTTGCCTTGTTGTTTTTTTCTCTTTGGTCAGTACTGCAACTGCTTCAGCTCCCGCCTCGTATCACGGTTGATGTCCTTCTCTTTGGCATCTGCACGCTTGTCGTGCTGTTGCTTTCCCCTACAGAGGGAGACCTGGACCTTTACCAGGTTGCCCTTGAGGTAGATGGAGGTGGGGATGAGGGTGAAGCCTCTTTCGTCAACCTTGCGCTTGAACTTCTTGATCTCAGCCTTGTGGGCAAGGAGCCTTCGGTTTCTTAGCGGTTCATGGTTGTTGAGGTTGCCATGGGTGTAGGGCTGAATGGTCAGTCCTACCAGCGTCAGGGCGTTGTTTGTTACCGTGACGTAGCTGTCAGAGAAGCTGAACTTGCCCTCTCTGATGGACTTCACCTCGGTGCCCATCAAGGCTATGCCACACTCAAGGTCCTCCATCACTTCGTAGTTGAAATAGGCCTTTCTATTCTTTTGTAGGAATTTGATCTTATTCTTATTCTGTTTCATCTAGTCATTCCAGGCTATGCGAAACCCTATGAGGTCTCCGCAGGCAGTAGTATCGACAGCTCCCACCGTATGTACGTCAATGGAAGAGGGATTGTTCAAGTAACTCCCTCCCTTGACGATGACATCCGAGGAATTGGCGAAAAGGTGATACAGGTTGGCTACCTCCTGGTAGTCTGTAACGCGTTGCAGGGGGATGTAGGGGCTTTTGGTGAACTCCCAGACTCCCCCAAGCATGGCCAGTGGTCTGTTTCTGTCGGTATCGGTTATGGTCAGCGACCTTGTATAACCCTTGTCCTTGGTCTGGAGGGCTGCAAGTGTCCACATCTGCTCGGTGGGGATGAATACCTCTTTGCCGGTCTTCTCGGTCAGCCAGGAGCAGAAAGCTTCGGCAGCCTTGTAGCTGATGTTGTGCACTGGCTTTCCAGTGGCAAAGACTACCGAGGGAAGGATGCCACTGAGGTAGAACTCATCGGCAAGGTTGTCCTGCTGCAGTTTTTGTGTTTCATTCTTGTCCCATTGGGGATTCTCTTCGATGAAGAGTGCCCACTGGTACTGGCTGACCGGTGTGGTTGCAATGGTGAAGCTTTCAGTTTTGGCTGTGATGCCCGCCTTGTTGGTTTCGGCGAAGATCAGGGGGACTGTGGTCCCCATGACAAAGGAGGAGGCAGGGTAGGTTATGCCCGCCTGCTCAAAGTCATTTGCCTTGAGGGTAGTGGGCATGCCTTTCAGCAGATGTTCCTGCTCAAGGAGCCCTATCTCTTCAGTGGTGCTGTCGGCAAACAGCTGTTTGGCGACTGCAAGGGTCTTGTCTATGAGCTTTGTGGAGCCACTGATCTTCTCACTGGCCTCAAGGGCATCGCTGAGCATAGTCTTGGAGGTGATGAAGGTTGCCCCGAGGGCAAAGCTGTCAAGTTGGGTCTTTTCATCCAAAGCCATCGCTATATTGTCTTCAACCAAGTTCATGAACACAGGGGGGTAGGGGTGCACCGCATCAAAGCTCGTGATGGAGCTGGTGCCGATGACTTCCTGGATGTTGAACTTGGTGATAGTCGCTTTTTCCTTACTTGTCAGGTTTGCAATGTCTGCCTCAAGCTTTGCTGTCCTGTGGAAAAGCCAGGTCAGGAACAGGGGGTGGTCGATGGTGAGCGTTGTTTTTTGTATGGGTATGCCACCTTTGGTAAAGGTTACCTCATGATCTCCGCTGGGGACAAAAAACTGGTAAGGGGTCCCTCCGAGATAGGTTCCGTCTATTGATACACCCGTCTGGGCAAGGGCACTGGTGAAGGTGACGTACCGCCCTCCCTTGATGATTCCTGGCAGGAATCCTATCAGGAAGACGATCAAAACGGTTGCAACTATCAGCAGTGTAAATATATATATGCCCGGTCTCATGCCCAGGAAGTGAGGAAGCTGCACCTCTTTGACCTGGGGGAGTTCAATGTGTCTTTTCATAATACCTAAAGGTATCTATCAAGGCTCTGCTTGTCAACTCGAACCTATTGTGATAGTTTGCTTTGTATGGATGAAATACTCTCTTTTTTGGAAAACAAGACCGTACAGATATTGACCCGACGCAAGGCAGAGAAGGCCTATGAGCTGGCCAATAAGAAGCCACGCACCGTCATCGGAGAGATAAAGGGGTGGGCTGATGCCCTTGTCTTCGCAGTCTTTGCAGTCCTGCTGATAAACCAGTACATCTTCCAGCTCTTCCTCATACCCTCGCCATCGATGGTCTCGACGATGAACGTCGGCGACCGGGTCTTTGTAAGCAAGACGATCTACGGCATCGAGGTCTACCCAGGCGGTCCCAAGGTCCTTTCCAAGAACCGTCAGGTCCAGCGTGATGACATCATCACCTTCTACAACCCTGAGTATGACTCAAAGGGCCCTTTCTTTGATGTCCTTTCACAGATCCTCTACATGGGGACCTTCTCGCTGGTAAACATCGACAAGAATGAGGACGGCTCGGTTGCCGAGCGCCTCTACGTCAAGCGAGCGGTCGGCTTCCCCGGTGAAGTAGTCCGCTTCAGGGAAGGCAATGTAGAGATACGCAAGGCTGGTTCTTCTGTTTTCATGCCAGAAGAGGGTTTCAGATCTGAGCTCGACCTTGTAGAGGGGCCCCATCGAACGGTATCCCCCTCACTGTATGCAGGCATCAAGGCGTGGGGATCGCTCTTTGGCTACAAAGAGGTATCAGTTCCTGCCCAAAGTGCCCCATCCTACCTTGCCTCAGCCTATGCAGCGGTAAAGGATGACAACTATCCCGACGACATGTACCAGTTTGAAGCCTCAAGGGCCAGGACAAAGAACCTGTTCGACCCGAGCAATTTCTCCTACCGCAACGACAGTGCACGCTACCAAAGAGGGACCTTTATCCCCACCGGCAAGATCCTGCCCCTAGGGGACAATCGTGACAACTCCAGAGACGGGCGGTACTTCGGCCCGGTGCTGCAGAAGAAGATCAACGGCAGCGTACGCTTCCGCTTCTGGCCCTTTGCGAGCATAGGCTACCTAGGAAACAAATAATGCAACCTCGAGTGCCCTCGCCTGGTTTGGAGCACTGCTTTGGTGCTTGTTTGCCCCATCCCCTTGCCCTCTATGTCCATATACCCTTCTGTACGACCTGCTGTTCCTACTGCGCCTTCTACTCTGAAGAGGAGGCGAGCTGGCTGCCCTACAGGCAGAGGTACATGGATCGCCTTGAGATGGAATTGCAAGAGATGGTCTCATCGACTGATGAGAGTTTTTCTACCATCTTCATCGGTGGGGGCAACCCAGGGTGCCTCACCTATGCCCAACTGGAGAGCATGCTCACCCTGGCACAGAGCAAGGGAAAAGCCGCTGAGTGTACCATCGAGATGAATCCAGAGACCTTTGGCCGGTCGTTGTTCCCCTTGTTTGCAAAGAAATTGGTCACTCGGGTCAGCATGGGCATCCAGAGCATGGATGATGGGGTGCTCGCCACCCTAGGACGCAATGCCCGCCGGTCGGACAACCTCAGGGCCATCGCCCTCGCCAAAGAGGCGCACGACACATATGGCATTGAGCTCTCCTTTGATTTGATGCTCTGCCTTCCCGGGCAGACCCTGGCGATGGCCATTGCCGATATAGATGAGATTATGGCCCTGGCTTCCCCTTCCCATATAAGCCTCTACTGCCTGACGGTGGAGGAGGGTACTGACCTATCAGAGAAGGTCTCAAGCGGTCTGCTTCCTGTTTTGGACGAGGATGGCCAGGAGGCGTTCCTGTGGGGGGTGTGGGACCACCTCAAGGGCTTGGGCTTCCGCCACTACGAGGTTTCAAACTTCTGCCTTGATGACCGTCTTTGCAAGCACAACCTGACCTATTGGAATCTCGACTCCTACATAGGGCTGGGAAGCAGTGCCGTATCGGCCTTGCGTGAAGGCCCCTCCCTGCACCATGTCAGCCAGATCCAGAGCCTGTTTGCCTATAGCCAAGGCGTCATTTTCTCAGGATACAGCAGCGAAAGCCTCACCCCAACAGAACACATGGAAGAGTTCCTCATGATGGCCCTGCGTACCGATATGGGCATTGACAAAACCTTGTTCTTCATACGTTTCTCCCTCTCTTTTGACAAGATTTTTTCACAAGTCATAGAATCATTGGAATCGAGTTGGTTTGTATCCACGGAACAACATTTTGTATTGACAAGAATTGGCTTTATGCTTCTCGATGAGATCGTTCTGCGCTTCGCCTTGGCGGTTTTGTAACTACTTGACCGGCATGTACCGCTGTGATACCCTAAATGGGTTGCAGTAATGCAAGTATTCTACACATTTAAGAGGTTCAAAATATGTCCGGCCATAGTAAATGGGCTACCATCAAACACAAGAAGGGTCTTGCTGACGCTAAGCGCGGCCAGAAATTCACCAAACTGATAAAAGAGATTTCAGTTGCGGCCAAGATGGGAGGTCCTGACCCTGAATCAAACGCCAGACTGCGTACCGCCATGCTCAAGGCACGAACCGAAAACATGCCTAAGGACAATATCGAACGGGCCATCAAGAAGGGCTCGGGCGAGATGGAGGGCTCTGTCTTCTACGAGCTTACCTATGAAGGGTATGCCCCAGGGGGGGTAGCTCTGATCATAGACACCCTCACCGACAACAAGAACCGCACAGCTAGCGATGTCCGCAGCACCCTTACCAAATCCGGGGGAACCCTCGGTGCAACCGGGTGCGTCTCCTACATGTTCCAGACAAAAGGCATCATCACGTACGATGCATCAAAATACACTGAAGAGCAGATTTTTGAAGTTGCCTTGGAAAATGGTGCTGACGACGTCACCTCAACTGATGAGATGATAGAGGTAACCACCGCTCCAAACGACTTTGCCAACGTCCTGGAAGCCCTTCAGGAAGCTGGCTTTGAGCAAGAGAGCGCTGAGATCGAGAAAGTTGCCGACTTGAACGTCACCCTTGAAGCTGACAAGGCACGAAAGGTTCTCAAAATTATCGACAAGCTCGAGGAACTTGACGACGTACAGCAGGTTTCCACTAATCTGGAGCTTCCCGATGATTTTGAGGATGGCGAAGAAGAGTAGCCCATGCTGATCCTAGGCATCGATCCGGGATTTGCAAAGACAGGCTGGGGAGTTGTCCAGACCACTGGACAACTGAACCGGCCTGTTTCTTTTGGGGTGATAAACACCTTGCCAGCCATGGCTGACAATGATCGGATCCACTTCATAGCCAAGTCCATCGGGGAGATAGCCATCTCCCAAAAGGTTGATGTGTGCAGCATGGAGGACATTTTCTTCACCAAGAACATCAGTTCAGCCATCAACGTTGCAAAGGTAATCGGAGCGGCGGTGCACCAGCTCGCCCTGCTCTCCATTGAAGTGAAGCTTTTCAGCCCCATGACCATCAAAAGTGCCGTCACCGGCTATGGGGGAGCGGATAAGGCCCAGGTCCAGGAGATGGTTCGTCTCCTGCTGGGACTTCAGCACATTCCCAAGCCCGACCACAGCGCTGATGCCCTGGCAGCAGCGCTCTGCTACGGGGTATTCCATGGTACACAATCGAGGATGAACACCCTATGATCCATGCAATCATCGGAGACATCGTCTCCATCACCGAAACAACGGTAGTCCTGCGGTGCAATGACATCGAGTACTCCCTGAACGTATCCGCCCAGAGTGCAAGCCGCCTGAGCCAGCTTGCCGGAGAGGACCGCCTAGGAGTCCGCCTGCTTACCACCCTCATCCATAGGGAGGACAGCATGACCTTGTTCGGCTTTATCGACGAAGCTGAGCGCGAAGCGTTCAAGCAGCTGCAGACAGTCTCCGGCATAGGGTCGAAACAAGCCTTGCGGATCCTTTCGGGCATCAGCGTGAAGCATTTGGCCGAAGCATTGGACAGTGGTAATGTGAAGCTGCTCTCCACCATACCTGGTGTGGGGCCAAAGACCGGCCAGAAGATGATCCTGGCCCTGCGCAATGTCCTGGTTCTGGAAGATGACAAGGTCCCATCCCCATCCTCTTCCAAAAGGGTTGCCCTCAGGCAGTGGGGTGACATACTCGATGCCCTGGTGGAGATGGGTTATGACCGCAGGCGGGTGGAAGAGATAGTAGAGCGCCTGGTGACCGAGGAGCAAGCAAAGTTAGCAACCTTCAGCCACCACGAAACGGAAGAGTTCATTTTCCGAAGTGCAATCATTGCACTGGGGT
>CAZGOK010000101.1:0-7050 GCA_964527665.1 uncultured Sphaerochaeta sp. | reverse complement strand
AAATCGGCCTTTAGGCGTCGTTCATCTGCTCGATCCTGACTATGCCGGCCTTGTTGAGCACAATGGTATAGTGGCTGTAGATGTCCAGGTCCTCCTTGAGGGCCCTCTCTCGGATAACAAGATGCAAATGGTAGACCCGTTCGCTGTTCAGCTGGTCCAGCTCGTCAGCATTCGGGTCCATCCTGAAGACGATATCCCTTGGGTCATCCATCTCCTTGAGGAAATCATCCAGGCGTATGCGTGTCACCAGGGTAAAGTTATTCTCCCTGGGGAACTTGTCCCGCTCCATCTTATGCTTGGTCAAAGGGTGCATCACCAGGTTGCGCACGTAGTGCATCACATTCTCGTCAGGAAGCATATCCTGGAAGGGATTTGTCTTGTCCCTACGGATATCCTTGACTCGGGTCGGAAGATCCTGGACCTTTTCGTAATGAAGCCTTATCCGGCTTGAACAGATTTTAGAACTGCTTTTGGGCGAAAGGAATGACGAGATCTCATCGGCCATCATCTTCGGCAGGACCGCATTGAAGAAAGCACGAAGCCACTCCTTGATCCTATCCTTGAAGACATAGGCGATGATGACTATCAGGGCCCACTGCATACTGTTCTTCAAAAATGTCTTCTCAGCAAAGATGGAGGCCAAGGTTGCAAACGCCATGGCAACAGCGGCTGCAGTCCCAGCGAGAATCTGCGATACCCTCATCGGCCAACGCGAGACCTCAGGTATCAGATAGAGGGCGGACTGGGTCCACTTCTTGAGTACAGCCCTCCTGTACTGGGTAAGCTCGGGGTTCTCCCCCCCACTGGCATAGCTGTGGTTGTTGCGGTATGCCATCTCATCACGGGAAAAGGAGAGCAACTGGGCCAAAATCCCCGCTAGCTCGTCACCAAGGTGGGAACAGGCCATATACAGGTCGATGGCCTGCTTCTCGTTGAGCAGGCTCACCGCCTCATCAGCCCAAATATAGGCTACCAGCAGGCGGTTGTCCAACGAGCATTTGCCCCGAATACTTTCCAGCATGGTGCGGATGGAATCCTGTATCGCAAGGGTGTTCCTATACCAATCCTCAAGCGTTGAGTTGAGGTCACTCTTCATCCCAAGGCGTGCCATATCCTTGCAATCCTGCAAAGCAGCCTTGTTCTCATGCCTTACAGCATTGGCCACTGTCTGCAGCTCATGGATCACCGTACGTTCAGGTACTGAGGTGATGTCCTTTTCCAGATTTTCCGTATACCGATTGAGCAAGGTCAGAGGACTTATCATATTGTCCTCGTCAAGCAACTCCTCAAGGGTAAGCTCAGGGGAAGAGTACCTGCCATGGCTTTGGAACTTGTGCAGCATCCTCTGTTCGGAGTAGGTACTTTTGTTCACATAGAGCTGAGGGGGAGAAAAAAGGTAGTAATGCAATTCCCGTTCATATTTAAGTGTTTCTGGTATAGGAAGGACTAATTTGGTCTCCAGATGTCTGCTGGAGTGTTTTCGTAAATCTATCAAGGTGCCGTGCCTCCCGGTTGCAGTAGTATAGCATGCCTCACAAAAACCACAAGAGAGGTCAGCGAAGAGTTTTGGACCTAAAACAAAGCTTTGCAAGTCCCTTGATTTATATTCTCATGGCTAAGCGGAAGGATCTTTGTCTTAATCGCTACTAGTGAAGGTGCCATCATGGATGCATGGTAGCGCTGGAAGAAATACAATATGGGGTTGGTTCCGAAAACTTACCCGCTAAAAGGCAGGTACAGCATGTATTGGAATATTGAATTCAAACAAGTGATTAGAGATATTGGAAGCCACCCTCCCAATAAGAAAAACCGATGGTTTCTTGTTGGGAGGGTGGCTATTGTGCTTGTTTCCATCAGGTATCAGAGGTTCTTGCTTGCCTGGCAAAACCCCGACAGGCTCAGCGTAGTGGTGCAAAGGAGTCGAAGGGGTATGCCCCGGCAGCTAGCAGGGATAGCTCCCCTATACCACAGAGAGGGGGAATGTAGACCTGCCGTGCTTCCAGGGAGAATACCTGCTGGACACGAGCTCCTAAGAGGTCTTTCATCAGAGCAGGAGTACAACCCGCCTCATAGAGCCTTTGCACCAGAAGCAGCAGCCCGCTGAAGCCAGGGATTCCACTTGCCCCACCCTCCTTGTCGGCGAGGGTATGCGGAGCATGGTCTGTCTCGACCCAGTCGATCCTTCCGGCAAGGAGCGCTTCAAAAAGGGCTTTTCGTTCGGCTTCACTGCGCAAGGGAGGATTCATCTTGGCATAGAGATTGTGGTCAGAGGCATGTTCGCTGTTGAGCAAGAGATGGTGGGGCGTTGATGCACAGCTGATGCGCCTCCCTCTCTTTTTTGCCGCCTCAACCAACTCCAAGGAGGAGACCAGGCTGAGATGACAGATATGCAGGTGGCCTGCAAAGCCCTCCTCCTCACTGTATCGGATCTGGTCCGCTACAGAGGCTGTCTCAGCCTCAGGGGGCCTGGCCAGGGAGTGCGTCGAATAGTCCAGAGCATCCTCAAGGTCTGAACGGAGCAAGCCCTCCTTCTCACAGTGCAGGGCGACCACCCCCTCGTAGCCCAAAAGGGCGAGGGTGCGGTAGACCTTCCTCTGTGTCTCACCCTCGATAAGGCCCATGTGGCCGGTGGAGTGACCTGCAAACATCTTCAGGCCGATGACCTCACGGGGGTACTCGCGTGAGAGGGAGACCACCTCCTCCATCTGCTTGGGATCGGAAGTGACCCCGGCATAGAGGTGGTAGCGTACAGCAAGGGCACACCTCTTAGCATCTGCGATGCGCCGCTCTATGCTCGCCCTGTCTGTAAGAGGGGGCGAGGTGTTTGGCATGTCAAAGAGTTCATCCACCCCACAAAAGAGAGCAGAACTCATCCCATGCAGCAGTGTCTCCTTCTCCGATTGTCCCCAGTCCCTGAGGTGTACATGGCTGTCTATCATAAGCCCACCATCTCAGGGGCGTGCATGGCGAGGTAGTCATAGCGCATGAAAGTACCCCATCGGCATGTAAGACGGTCCCCACAGGCACACTCACCGCACATGCCAATGCCGCAAAGCGTCAGCTTTTCCATGGAGAGATAGAGAAGCTCCTCGCTGATGCCCCGTCCTATCAGGATCTTGGCGGCGATCTCCATGAACTTCTCAGGTCCCACCAGGTAGCACGCCTGCTCAGGATCCAGAGCGAGGGTATCCAGCTGCTTGAGCACCCTACCCGGCTCCCCATCATCGGCAACGCAGCAAAAGGACCCATAGCAACCCAGCTTTTCTTCTAACAAAGCCTTGCCGGCATACGCTTCACTGGTCCCCACCAGGATGCTCATCTCCGTGCCCTGCTCCTTCAATTGCTCAACCAGCGATGGCAGAACAGCCACCCCGGTCCCTCCGGCAACCAGCAGGGCCTTCTTCGTCGGGGTGTTCTCCAACGCGGCCCCATAGAGGCCACGGATATAGAGCTTTGATCCTGTTTTGAGCTGGCACAGTGCAGCAGAGAGAGAGCCCCTATCCTTTATGATAAAGGTGAGGGGGTCATTGTGGGCTACGCTGAAGGGTTTCTCCCCAAGACCGGGCAACCAGAGAAAGGCAAACTCCCCTGCCTTGCAGGGAAGGGAGCCGTCGAGGGCTATGATGACAGTATCCTTGCCATATCGCTCGACCTTGGTGACCAGATGTTCGGTGTATGCCATCTGCCTCTCATCGATAAGGAAGGAAGCACTCCCTTGTTCTAATGCATGTACCCTGTTTTGCAAGAGAGCCTCTGCTTCAGCTTTCACACTCGCTACATAAGATGGCCAATGGCGCTGGTCAACCATCCCGAAAGCCGAGCCGATACCCACAGCGTCCGCACCAGAGCGTATCATCGCTGCAGCCTCAGAGCCTGTAGTCACCCCACCCATTCCGATCAGGGGAATTGCAGGCCCTACCGCCTTGCGAACAGCGGCTACCGAACGCAGGGCCTCCTCATGAACCCACTTGCCACTGCAGCCCCCCTTTCCGGAAATGGCATTCTGCAAGATAGGCTTGCCTGCTACCGGATCGATATGCTGGATGGGTCCGACTGTGTTGATGGCCACCAGGCCATCGGCACCGGCATCCACCACACCCTTTGCAATGGAGCCGATATCCTCAGTGTTGGGGGTCAGCTTCACAAACAAGGGGGCCTTGCACCCGCCTGTGGCCTCCTTGATAAGGCGCACATACTCACTGGCGATAGACATATCGCACCCGATGGAGGAGCCGTACCCCACAGAGGCATGGGGACAGGAGAAGTTCAGCTCCACAAGATCGGCGACAGGGTCAAAGGCCTTCACCAGCGTGATGAAGTCCTCCACGGAGTTGGCTGAAAGGGAGACATTGATCAGGGAGTTGAAACCGTGTTCCTTCCTAAGCTGCTCAAGTTCGGCCAAGGCTACCACAAGACCAGGGTTTCTCAGGCCTACGGAGTTTCCAAAGTTTCCCGCACTCGTCTCACAGATGATCGGTTCGCGGTTGCCCGGGTTGACCTCCACCTGGAAACTCTTGGTTGTTATAATCTTGATCGAGGGGACCTGCTCATCAAAATACCTGATGAGAACAGGCTTTGTTGAAGCTACCCCGCTCACCGTTGTCAGCACAACCTCTTCATCGCCTCTCAGGTGGCGCCCCTGTAAAAGCTGGACTGCCTTCATACCTTGGTTTCCTCAAGCAGCTTGCGTAGCGAAGACTCACACATCTGCAGCCAATCTTCAGGAGCCTCCCCCTTTTTCCAGGGGTGGGTCAGGGCACTTGAGCTGTTTATCCTGGCCATCTTCACCGGGTAGCCACTCTCTCGCAGGGCCCCCATTACCGAGGGGGCCGATCCTCCCTGGCTGCCGACACCGGGGATGAGCAGGGGAACAGCGTGCTGTGCAAACAGGGAGGCGATATCCTTGAGTTCATCCATATTGGTAGCCCCCACCACTGCCCCTACACTGCCGGTATTGTTGTTGTACAGGATAATCTGACGGGCTACCTCCTGGTACAGAAAGGAGGTGCCATCACCACTATGGACGGTGAGGTTCTGCAGGTCCTTGCCACCGGGATTGCTGGTTCGGTTGAGGATATACACACCCCTCTTTAGGGGTGTATGGTCGATGAAGGGCCTGAGCGAGTCCTGTCCCATATAGGGGGCGACAGTAACAGCATCAGAGCCCCAAGCGTCAAAGGCCTCGTTGGCGTAGTTGAGACTGCTGCGGGCAATATCCCCACGCTTGCTGTCCAGGATGATGGGAATGCCTGGGAAGAAGTTCTCCACCAGGTCAAACAGGTCGGCAAGGGCGAGGCTGCCGGAAAAATCTTCATCACGAGGATGGTCCAGGGCCTGGTAATAGCCGATGTTCGGCTTGAAAGCCGAGGGGATGAGGCCAGAGAGGGCCATCCTCCTGAACAGCTGTTGGAAGAATCGGTTCAGATTCGTGCGCACATCACCGTCTTGGAAAGGCAGGCTCTCCATCTGGGGATCAAGTCCCATGCACGTGATGTTGCCCACGCGCGAGGCACTTGCCAGTAACTTCTCACTATAGGTCATTCTCTACTCCTAAACTCTCTATCAGTTCTCTATATCTATTTCTTCAGGGGTGGAAACCCATGCTTCTCGCCCCAGCCAAAGGGGTCGACCCTCCACTCATTGAGCAGAGCAGCCCCGCCCTCATCCACATACCCGCCTTCCAAGGCGACTGCCACCATGCTGTCATACTCCAGGATGGTATGGCATTCACAGGGGATTTCCAGGCTGGCAAATGCATCAAGGGATGCCTGCAAGCCGTAGGTGAAGATGGCAAGGGTATAGGGACAGAGGCCGCCTGTGGCTACAATTGCCTCAACAGCCTTGATGGAGGACCCACCCGTTGAGATGAGGTCCTCGATAAGCAGCACCTTCGCCCCACCGTAGCTGCCGCTCGGGCCCAGCCCCTCGATCTGCTGGTGCAGGCCGTGGTCCTTGCCTGCAGAACGCACATACGAAAGGCTCTTGTGCATCCTGTCTGCAAGGGTGGTGGCATGGGGGATGCCGGCAGTGGCGGTCCCCGCTATGTTATCGGGGTCGAAACCAAGCGATGCAAGCATCTCTTCGAATGCCTCGGCCACCAGGGCCCTTGCCTTTGGCAGGGCGAGCAGCTGGCGGTTGTCGTTATAGATGGGCATGCGAAAACCGCTTGCCCAGGTGAAGGGGTCATCGGGCCTGAGCCTGATGGCCCCCAATTGTAGGGCCTCTTTGGCCAGCAAGGGCCCGTAATGGCCCGTAATTGTGCGTAGTTCTTTCATAATGTTCTCCAGTCTATCCTATTTTTTCCCTCTCTGCCAGATTTCCTTGAAGGAGTGGGTCCTATCACAATAGGCGCAGGCGAACAGGCTCTCCTTGTTGCGGGTAAAGTGGGCAGGAACGCCCTCATTCTGGGCAGGGTGTGAGATGCAAGCCTCGTTTGTGCAGGAAAGATCATCAAAGTTATAGATTCTAGGCGGCATGTGCAGGCGGTACTTCTTCTGTATCTTCCCGTCCCGGATGATGTTCAGCGTACAGCCGGGAGCGACTGCTGCAAGGCGCTTGAGATTCTTTCGCGAGAGGTCAGCAGCATCGGGACGGAAGATGATGCCCTTGTAGGAGACCTCACCCTTATGCCCGGAGCTTACCCACTCCCCTCCCTTGTCCTCGTCCAGGCCAAGGACACTGCTTATCAGGCGCATATGGTCGCGTATCTCACTGGGGCTGTCTCCCCTGCAGATATGGTCGATGACCAGCCCGTTATGGATCGGCTTCACCCCCTCGCTGACAACCTTCTCCTTAGGGGGGATTTGGGCGAGGTCGACTTCAAAGATGTACTCAGCCCGCTCCTTTGGGACAGCTCTCTGCTCAGGGACAAAGGAGGCCCCTATCTTCCCTGCTATAAGACCCAACAGGATGATCCTGACATACATGCCGTTGATGGACTGCCTCTCCCACCCGTTGAGGGGGGTGTCATCCAGGAAGGTGGGGATGGTGGGGGTGACCTTGTGACGGGGAAGCGGGTGGTAGAACTTGGTCCCTTCCTTGAGAAGGGGC
>CAZGOK010000100.1:0-7096 GCA_964527665.1 uncultured Sphaerochaeta sp. | reverse complement strand
AGGGAAGGCTGTCATTGTCTGACGACTGCTTTCTTGCAAGTCATAGATTACTCTACAGAGTAAGCTGTAACGTTTTTAGACAACAGATTACTCTATAGAGTAATCTCTGAACTGTTTGGGCCATAGTACTCTAGTGATAAACGTATAAAGTGAAGCAAAAACAGAGTAGGTGTAGAAGTCTCATACCTGTCTCAACAGATGGTGAGCTCTCTGCTATTGGAACAATACAAAGCTTGTATCCAAAGTATGTGGTCAGCATGGATCCCATTCTAAGGAATAGAAGTGGTATTGTTCACCAGCATATCACAGATTTCCTGTTGGGATCGTGATGAAGGCTTAGGGTTGTGTCTTTAAACTGATTTTTCTTTACTCTATAAATTATGACAGTGTACTGTGTTTGTAATGACTATGTATTGGTGTTTTGTTCAATTTCTGAAATATTATGTGCATGAGGTGAAAAATGAAAGAAACTTCTAACTTGAATGTCCGTATGGACAAACAACTCAAATCCCAGATGGAAGAAATTCTTTCTGAACTGGGTCTTAATGTGTCGACGGCTGTAAATATGTTTGCTTGTCAGGTTGTACGGCAAGGCCGTATCCCTTTCGAAATCTCTCTGGATGTTCCAAATAAAGAAACAGCCAAGGCAATGTGGGAAGCTGAATCGCTTGCTAGAGAACCTAAAGGAAAAGGGTATCATGATGTAAAATCTCTGTTTGATGAGCTTTTACATGACTAAATATGAGATTCCACCAACAACCAGATTTCGAAAAGATGTCAAACTCATGCAGAAGCGTGGTTTTGACATGCAGAGGCTTACTCGGGTAGTCAGTCTCCTTGCCGATGGTATACCACTTCCAGAAACCTATCGAGACCATGCTTTATCAGGTAATTGGTCTGGTCATCATGAATGCCATATCCAGGCTGGTTGGTTACTTGTTTATCATATTGAACAAGAGTTCTTGGTACTGGTGTTGACTAGGACTGGTTCTCACTCTGACTTATTCTAACTTTCTCCTGTTTATTAGCGGCTACTTGAACAAATACTCTTTCAACCCGTGTTGAATAAATCTCCCCAATATCCGATACTATATACCTGTACACTATGAATATACAAACCTACACCCAGGAGGTGGTAAACCTCCATACACATAGCTATTATTGTGGCCACGGATTTGGCGAAGTTGCCGAATATGCCCAAGAGGGCCTAGAACAAGGCCTTGAGCTGCTTGGCATGAGCGAACACTGCCCGGTACCCGACAACCGTTGGGGAGGCAGCCGCATGCCATTTGCGATACTTGGCTCCTACATAAAGGACTGCAAGGATACCAAAAAGGAGTTTGCAGGAAGGCTGGAAGTTCTACGCGGCTATGAATGTGATTACCTGCCCTGCTATCACTCCTATTATGAGGCCTTGAAGGAGGAGAGTGACTATCTCTTCTTTGCAATCCATGACCTCTCTTTGGACATTGATGATGAGTACTCCATATTCTGGAACCCCATCACCAAGGAGGACCTCTTTGCCTACACCAAGCTCTACCTTGACGGCCTTGAAAGCGGTCTCTTCCATTTTGGAGCCCACCCTGATGTGTTCTGCCACTCCTACCGAGCGTGGGATGAGGAGACCATCGCCTGTTCGAAGGACATCATAGCGTGTGCCATCGCCAATGACGTGGCATTGGAGATCAACGGCAACGGGATGCGCAAGGGCATGGTCAAGACCTCCTACGGCAAGAGATACGCCTATCCCCACCATGAGTTTTGGAAGCTTGCCTCAGAGACGACCCTCAAGGTGATCTGTAACAGTGATGCCCATAATCCTTCCCAGGTCAATGAAAGTATGAGCCGGTGCCTCTCCTTTGCCAGGGAGTGCGGCATCTCATACTCCACCTTTCAAGTGGAGAGCCCCCTTGAGGTGCAACCAGAAGGGAGCAGCACCCTCACCATCAGTGGCTCTGAACATCACGGTTTTGCCAAGGGCGTAGCCTCTCGCTAATGGTTCCGTTTTAGTTTTCCAAGGAAGTGTGCATGTCTGTCACCAGGGGCTCAAGAGAATATACTCTTAGGTGAATAGATGCGATGGGATATACCCATACAGACAAAGAGAGAGGCTGATCCATATGACTGGAATAGCCTCTCTCTTTGTGCAGACCAATATTTCAATGTTTTACTATCTCAATATCGCATGCTCTTTGCCTTTGATTCTTTTACAAGCAGACAGAACACAGCATATGGTCAACGGATGCGCATACCCCTACTCGTCAGGGTGGTTATGCTCGTGGCATACACTGCCGGTGCTCTTCAGCTCGCCGTTGAGATAGGCAGTAGCCATATCCTTGGCTGCTCCCTGGGCTCCTACGATGACTTCGATGTTGTGCTCGTTGAAGATTTCAACAGCACCACCACCCATGCCACCGCTGATGATGACGTTCACGCCCAGATCATTGAGGAAGTTAGGCAGGAAGCCTGGCTTGTGCCCGGGGTTCCCTACTGAAGTTTCATTGAGGATCGCTCCCTTATCGGTTTCGAAGATCTCAAAGGTCTGACAATGGCCAAAGTGGCCCGATACACTTTTGTTGTCACTCGCAACTGCAATTTTAAGCATAGGTTACTCCAAACTTTCTAGTTTTTTAGCTACGTTCTCCAAATGGGGAACGTCATATCTTTCGATGAGGCCCGCATCACAGGCCTCACTGATTTTAGGGTCAATAGGCATTTTTGCCAATACCTCGAGGTGATGCTTCGCAGCAATAGCGTCGATATGGCTTTCGCCGAACACCTGGTACTTCTTGTTGTTGTCAGGACAGAGGAAGTAGGAGAGGTTCTCCACCAAACCCAGGATGGGAATGTTCATCAATTCTGCCATGTTCACTGCCTTGGATACTATCATGGATACAAGCTCCTGAGGGGAGGTCACCATGACGATGCCTTCGACAGGAAGGGACTGGAAGACAGTCAGGGGGACATCTCCGGTTCCTGGAGGCATGTCGATAAACAGGTAGTCCAGCTCCCCCCAGACGACATCGGTGTAGAACATCTTCACCGCATTGGCGATGAGGGGGCCTCTCCAGACTACCGCCTGGTTCTCATCTTCGAGCAACATGTTTATGGACATCACCTTGATGCCGCTCTCTGTGCTTTCAGGGGTGATCGATCCTTCTTCTCCGGTTGCCTTCTTGGTCAGGCCAAAGGCCTTGGGTATTGAGGGCCCTGTAATGTCCGCATCGAGGATGGCACACTTGTACCCTTTTTTTTGCATGGTGGTGGCAAGCATGGAGGTTACCAGAGACTTGCCGACCCCGCCCTTGCCACTTACCACCGCTATGATATGGGCGATGTTGCTCAGTTTGTGAGGATGAGCTCGAAAGTCAAACTCTTCTTTCTCGGTATTCATTCTGTTGCCTCCAAATGTAGGGTCTTCCCGCCAGAGAGATACTCCACCTTCTCCCCCATAAAGGAGCGAAGCACTTGGTAGTTCTCCTCCCCAGTACAGTGGCAGGTGTAGTAGGTTGCTCCGCTTTCAAGCAGAGCTTGGGCTATCGCGTGCAAGGTCTCTTTACTTTCGGGCTTTCCCGTCCTGTGGTTATAGAGGTGGAAGCCTCCGATGACGTGGGTAGGGTAGTGTCCGAAGAGTGCTTTGTAGTGATCGACGATGTTCACTATGCCCCTATGGGAGCAGCCGCTTACCAACAAGCGTATCGCGTCCTCTTCAATGACAAGGTTCTGCTCGTGGGAGAAGTCGTCCTGGATATAGCCATCCTCTGTCTTTTTGAGCAGGCTCTTGTTCCCTGTGGGGAAGAAGCGCTCCCCCCTGACGTTGGAGAAGAGGGAGATACCATCCCCGATGGGGGTTTCCTTGCCTGTGAAGATGACACGGTTGTTGGTGATGAGGCCCTCATCGATACCGATGAAGCCATACTCACCGTTTTCGCGTTGGGAGTAGAAGGGAGCGAAGGCTGACTTCCTCAGGTAGATGGGAGCTGTGCTGTTCTTGGTGAAAAACGTGTTGATACCGCCACTATGGTCATAGTGGCCATGGGATAGGACAGCCAGGTCGACCTCTGCGAGGTCAACCTGGAGAGTCTCTGCATTCTTGGCAAAGAGGGGGGAGTACCCGGTATCAAAGAGGATTGTCTTTTCAGCAGCCTCGATGAAAAGGGAGAGACCATGTTCTGATCCGATACCTTCTTTACACGAGGTGTTCTCTACAAGGGCTGTAATCTTCATCTTCGTATTGTCTCCTTGAGCATCTGCACTGTCTTGGCGTAGACTTCACGCGTCGCTGTCCCACTTATGCATGGGTAGTCAATGACAGTCTTACCCTCATTGACAGCTTTGATGGCTATAGGGTCGAAAGGAATCTTTCCTACAAAGAAAATCCCCTCCTTCCAACAGAAGGACTCGATCTTGGCAGTGAGCTCGTCGTTGGTGTCGCTTTTGTTGACACAGACGGCGATGGGAACCCCAAGCTTGGCCGCTGTCAGGATGATTCGCTTCATGTCGCTGAACCCTGAGATGGAGGGCTCTGCAACTATCAGGGCTAGGTCAGCTCCGGTAAGGGAAGCTATGACCGGACACCCTATTCCAGGCGATCCGTCTATGATGGCGAACTCCGACTCCAAGGCCACGTCCTTGAGCTGGTTCTTCACCTGGGTGACGAGCAAGCCTGTGGTGCCGCTACCCATGCTGAGGGTGGCGGTGGAGAAGTGGGCCTTCTCGCCGCTATAGAGCTTCAGCTCCCCGGCCTTTGCCCTGACCATGGTGATGGCTTTCTCCGGGCAGAGGTAGGCGCACAGCGTACACCCCTCGCATGCGATGGGGTCCACGATATGTTGGCCATCCTTCAGATCTATGGCATGGAAGCGACACACATCGGCACAAATGCCACAGTTGGTGCACAGGGTGGGGTCTATCACAGCCTTGTCCAGGCCGTAGTAGTCGCTGATCTTTTCGTTGGGGAAAGGATCCATGACCAGATGGAGGTTCGGTGCATCGACATCACAGTCGGCAAATGCCTTTGCATCGGCGAGCTTGATGAAGGCGCTGGCAATGGTGGTCTTTCCTGTTCCGCCCTTACCGCTGAGGATCAAGAGTTGTTTCATAGTCGGACCTCCTGTAATGCTCTTTGCAAGATGGTGGAGAAGACTTCATGGTACTGCTTGTCCTCTCTGGCTGCTATCTTACCCACTGAGTTGAGACTGCCCAAATTCTTGTCAAAGGGGATGCGCCCTATGATGGGTATGTTGTTCTCCTTGCAGAACTCCTCTGATGGGTTCACCCCTTCCATGACCTTGTTCAGGACAACACCGTGCGGCTTGCCTAGCAACATGACCAACTCGTGCACCATTGCAAGGTTGTGGGCTCCGAAGGTGGTGGGCTCGGCTATCAGGATGCAGTAGTTGGCCAGGCGAACACTTTCGGTTACCAGGCAGCTGCTTCCAGGCGGTGCATCAATGATGGTCAGGCCATCGCTCTTGTGTTTGAGCAGCTCCTCAATGATGGGGACGCCCGAGCTCTCCCCGATGTTCATGGCCCCTGATATGCTGCGTACCGTACCCGATCGTCCGATGCTCATCTCACCAACAGCGCGGTCCACCTCTGTCAGGGCCTTCTGGGGGCATACATAGATGCATCCGCCACAGCTGTGGCAGATATCATCAAAGATCATCAGGCGGTTACCGATGAGGGCGAGGGCGTTGAAGGCACAGAAGTCCACGCATTTGTGGCATCCGTCGCACAAGGCGTCGTCTACCACAGGCTTCTTAACCGTCACCAACTTCTCCAGCTCTTTGGTGGGGTTGAAGAAGAGGTTCCCATTGGGCTCCTCGACGTCGCAGTCGATGTAGGTCGCCTCCTTGGCAACGGAGGCAAGATTGACAGAGAGCAAGGTCTTGCCGGTGCCTCCCTTACCGCTGAGGATGGCGATCGTCGGTTCAATTGCCATGGTGGTACCCCGCATGGACCTCCTTGAGAGGCTCTAGCTTGCTCTGTTTGTGAGCAGCGATATTATCAGCGACACTGAGGTTAAGCGCCTTGAAAAGCTGTACATTGGCGGGCTGTAGGACCTGGGCCGCATTTTCACCACAGCGGACAGTTATGAGGATGTCCACCTTGTTGTCCACAAGAAGCTGGGCTGCCTTGATGCCGGCTCCTCCTGGGCTGTCAGCTGCGCTGTTTACCAAAAAGGTGCTCTGCTCGGTCTCTGTGTTGTAGAGGCAGTAGAGGGGGGAGCGTCCAAAGGATACGCATACGGCTGAATCAAGACTGTCTTTGTCTGATGGGATTGCTATGATCATAAAATTCCTCCAAATAGGTTCGTTATATTCCTAGTAATGGTACACATGTGTACCATTGGTAGTTCTGTTATTGTCTGTTCTGACCCCGGCGATGCCTGCATCCCCGCTCATTGGAACAGGAGGGGTGGTCCTGGTCACACAGCAGGTACTCTCCCCCTTCGATGAGCAGGACCTTGCCGTTAACCAGGGAGTCGGCAATCTTTTTCCTTGCCACTTCATATATTCCCTGGACGGTGGTCCTTGCCACATTCATCTGCTTGGAGCACATCTCCTGGGTAAAGCCCTCCATATCGATGAGGCGGATGGTCTCATACTCATCAACGGTCATGGTGACCCTTTCACGCTGGCCTGCCCCAACTCCGAGGGGGCCGAACCTGTTGTGTTCGGGAAGGGCGCAGACGTTTCTCCATTTTCTTGGTCTTGGCACAGTGGCTCCTTAGTAAGACTTGCAGGGAAGGACCCGTTTCTAGGGTTGGCTTGATCGCTGCGTTGTCGTTATAGACATATGTCAATTACTCCTGTATCTTAGGATGATTACCGGCATATGTCAATAACTCTTGAAAAAGAATAGCTGTTTTCTTGTAGTATTTCGTATGATAATCGACTTTTGGGGAAAAGAAGTGCGGTCTGCTCTAGGCAGACCGCACAGGTGTTTGTTGCTTTTGCTCTACATGATTATGATCTGGTCGCGCTCAGGTCCGACCGACACATACTTGATGGGCGCCCCTATCAGCTCAGAGAGCCTCTTGCAGTAGATCTGGGCGTTCTTGGGCAGGTCTTCCCACTTGCGGGCTTCGGTG
>CAZGOK010000099.1:0-7105 GCA_964527665.1 uncultured Sphaerochaeta sp. | reverse complement strand
GGCTTGAGAAACAGGGGATACGGGAGTGCAACTCCCGCTATCTCACTTTCGTCGTGGATAACATCGTAGTCTGGGGTAGGCACGCCCTGCTCCCTGACTACAGCCTTGGTCATCCCCTTATGCAGAGTGAGGGCCAGGATATGGGAGTCCGAGAAGACATAGGGGATCTCATAGGCATCAAGGAGGGCTGGGATCTGAGCCTCACGGCACAGGCCATGCAAACCCTCTGCAATGTTGAAGACCATGTCGCATCTATTGCCTTGGGCAAGGAAGGCTACAAGTGCCTTGATGTTTCCTATGCGGAGCGTCTCATAGCCCAGCAGCCTAAGTGAATCATCAATGGCATCTATTGTTACCAAACTGTCAAATTCAGCGACAGCCTCTGGGGGGTATCCCGCCGCAAGGTAGTCGTCTTTGAGGTCATAGGTCATTCCAATAAGCATATTAGTTTTCTGTGCCCTCTTTGGCACGGTCGGGATAGGCAAAGACCTTCCCTTCATAGTTGCGAAGATAGAGGTTCTTCTCGTCGTGGCCCACTTCATAGTCAGGAAGGATGGGAACCTTTCCTCCACCTCCAGGGGTGTCTATGACATACTGGGGAACGGCGTACCCACTGGTGAAGCCCCGTAGGCCTCTGATAAGCTCTTTTCCCTCGTCCACTGTTGTACGGAAGTGCTCTGATCCTGTGATGGGGTCACACTGGAAGAGGTAGTAGGGCTTGATCCTCACCTTCAGCAGGCGGTGATAGAGCTCCATGAGGGTCTCGACAGAATCATTTACACCCTTAAGCAGAACTGTCTGGCTGCCCATGACAACTCCTGCATCAGCAAGGCTATTGCAGGCCTTGGAGGACTCGGCGGTTATTTCATCAGGGTGGGTGCAGTGCACACTCAGGTAGATGGGCTTATAGCGCTTGAGGATTCGTAGGAGATTGGCTGTTATCCGCTGGGGAAGCACCATTGGGACTTTGGTACCTATCCTAACCATCTCAACATGCTTTATGGAGGTTATCTCCTTAAGCAACCACTCAATCTTCTCATCCGAGAGGGTCAAAGGGTCTCCTCCGGAGATAATGACATCGCGGATGGCAGGAGTATTTCGGATGTACTCGACGGCATTCTTCCAGTGGGTTTCAAGGGGTTCGGTGTGTCCTCCCACAAGGCGGGAACGGGTGCAGTATCTGCAATACACGGAACAGAAGCTGGTGGTAAGAAACAGAGCACGGTCAGGATACCGATGAACGATACCAGGGACGGGACTCGTGTTCTCTTCATGCAAGGGATCTTCACTCTCTCCTGGAGAAGTGAAGGACTCAAGGATGGAGGGGACCACGCTCTTACGCAGGGCACTGCTCTGCTCTGAGGGATCGATAAGACTGAGGTAATAAGGGGTTACGGAGAAGGGAAAGCTGGATTCAGTATTTTCAAGAGCCTCTCGCTCTTCCGTGGTAAGGGTAAGAAAGCGGGAGATTTGCTCAAGGGTAGTAATCCGGTGGGAAGCCTGCCAGTGCCAATCGGCCCAATTCTCTTTAGTCGCGTCCGGAAAATAGGTCTTTCTGAACTTAGTGGACCGACCCCAACGCGAGTTTGCAGAGCTAGCTCTGGCCCGTTTGGGGACGCTTGTTTCTGGACTCCTCTGTGACATGCAAGAGTGCATGCCTTTGCGTATAAGCGGAGGGTCACCGTCGTCGATGTTAATTGTTTGTTTTGTAGATGATTGTTCCATAGGAACCTTCTTCGGTTAGAGCGATTCATCCAAGCAGAAACCTATCATGATCCTCTAATCTTTACCTGGCTAAAGTGTATCATCAGGAATAGAATTCGTCTCTAGTACCATGTGAATAATTTGAATATTTTAAGGATATTTTAAAAGATTTTTACCTAGCGAAAAATGGTGGGGAAAGGATCCTATACCCTGTATGAAAAACTCTCTTTTTTGATAGGCCCCGAGATTAGGAGAAATGCTCAATTCCAAAGGGTTTACGGGATGTCTCTCATACGTTAGTTGTGGGAGGAATGAGAAATAATTGTCTGTAAATGTATAGCAAAACTCATGATTATCGGTTTTCCCCTTCCAAATGCTTATACATATACTCCATACTAGGCTAGCTATGAATTCACCCTTACCTACTAAAACAGCCCACGAGGCAGCCTCTCTTCTGATCGAAGCCCTCGACTTACATAAGACCCTCGACTACGAGGGAGAAAAGCTCATATCCACTGACTACCTCTTTGGCCCTGCACGGGGGCAGATGTTCGGCGTCCTAGTCTGTGAGGACACTGAGGGCAACGAGATAATCCTCAAGGCATTCTCAGGCCAGTATAATGGAGCGTGGCTCATCCCTGGTTGGGTTGGCCCTGTAGCCGATCCTGCCTCCTATGACCGGATAGTCAAGGAAAACGATGCTCTGTTGCATGAGCTGACTGAAAAGATCAATAGTAGGAAGAGAGGTGAATCCCCGTCGCTTGTACAACAGAGACGGGAACTTTCCCAATCAGTGTTACACAAGCTCTACAGCCTCTATCGGTTTCGCTGCATCGACGGGACTACCAAGAAATTCGCTGACATATTTGGCACAAAGCTACCCCCAACAGGAACTGGGGACTGCTGTGCTCCCAAACTGCTTCACTGGGCCTTTACCCATGAGTTGAGGCCCGTCAGCATGGCTGAGTTCTATTATGGCCGGTCAAACAAGTCCGGGACGAGAGAGCACAAGGTCTTTTATAGCCCCTGTGACGACAAATGCCAACCGCTACTGAAGCATATGCTGGCTTTGGACATCATCTACTGTGATGACACCCTCCTTGTAGTGAACAAGGAGGGAGGCCTTCTCTCTGTCCCAGGAAGAGGAGAAGACAAACAGGACTGTGTGGAGAGCCGGGTCAGGCGCCTCTTCCCCTCTGCCCCCAGGCAGTGCGCTGTCCATCGTCTGGACATGGACACCTCAGGCTTGCTACTGCTCGCCTTGGATAAGGAGACCCACAGGCTTCTCTCTATACAGTTTATGGAACAAGCGGTGAAGAAGGAGTATGTGGCACTCCTTGAAGGGGTTGTCAAACAAGAAGAGGGAGAGATACACCTACCCTTCCGCCTCGATGTCGAGCACAGGCCCTCCCAGATATATGATGAAGAGCACGGCAAATGGGGAACCACCATATGGAAGAAGATACGCATTGAATCTTCGCCTGCAGGCTTGGTCACTCGCCTACACTTCACCCCCCTTACAGGCAGGACCCACCAACTGAGACTGCATAGCTCCCACCCCAGGGGCATCGGACACGCCATCGTGGGGGACCGCCTCTACGGGACAGGAAAAGAGGGCGACAGGCTCTGCCTGCACGCCTCCTTCCTTTCTTTTAGCCATCCTCACACAAAAGAGAAGCTATCGTTCAGCTCCCCTACTCCCTTTTAGACAGCGAACATAACTAAGGGGAAACAATAGTATCAGAAAAAGAAACAGGAAATATGGAGTATGTCCTGTCTCAATCGTAGTATAAACAAAGTAAGCGGAATGGGAGAAAGCGTATCGGATGATTCATGAATACTGCTTATATATTGCTGTATATGTACTTTTCTTCCTTTCTCCCTGCAATAAAGTATAGTATAGTTACTCGAGTAGCATGAGGGGGAACCATGAAACGAAAAAACAATGCAATCTATGTGGATTTGGAGAATATTCCAGCTAACCTGGACTTGAAAAGCCTTTTTGATGAGCTTACGCTCAAGCATAATACCAATCCCGATGAAGAGAACTTCTTTGTCATCAAGTTTGCGTGTGGTAATGCAGCATCCATCAAGAAGCTGTCAAAAGCCCTTGGCGAGTATAACTTCTATACTCGTGACACTCCCTCGATCACCTCAAACTACAAGAATAGGGCCGACCTCATCATCTCCCTCGAGGCATTGGAAACCCTCATCATACAGAACCCGATCATTGACCGGTATGTATTCATAACCTCAGACTCAGACTTTACCGTCATCATGGAAACCTTGCGAAAATATGGCAAGGAGGTATTCCTGGTCACAAAGGAATCAGTCAGTGACAAGCCAATCTTCAACAACAGCTGTGACGAGATCCTCATCATGGAATCCTTCCTGACAAAACCCAAGACAGAAGAGGTTAAAACCACTACTGCTAAGGAAAAGGCTAAAGAGAAGCCCGAACCCAACAACACCAAACGCAACGACAAGTCAGTGGAAGCGATCATGAAAAAAGTGATCGACTCCTTAGACCCCGACACCTGGCTGCTGATCAGCGTGATCGGGATAAAATTCCATCAGATGGACAAGAGCAGAACCATTGAGCGTAGCAGTTACAAGACACTGGGAAACCTGATCCTCAAGATGGAAAAGGACAAGCTGCTAGAAAGAAAACTCAATGACAAGGGACATCCTGAAGTCAAACCGATCACAAAATAGTTGGAAGGCTGGTATTTTCCCATGATGAGCAAACAGGTCGTGTATAGTTAAGTTCGCAATTTGATAAAGGTCATTGGATGCCCCATACTGTTAGACATGATATCAACAGGAGGAGTTGACCCAATGACCAAAACAAATGATACCACGTTTTTTGCAATGAAACTACTGGAATTCCAGGAAGCTGAGGATCCTTTGCTAGCCATGCTCGAGTGGACTACAAGCCAGATGATGGAGCTTGAGATCGAACAGAAATGCAATGCACCCAAAGGGGTTCATGATGAGGCTAGGACTGCATACCGCAGCGGCTACCGCACACGCAGGTTCGATACCCGGCTGGGAACCCTGTACATGCTGGTGCCCAAGCTTCGTAAGGGAGGGTATGTACCCTTCTTCGTTACTGAGAAGAAACGTAGCGAACTGGCCCTGATTGAAGTCGTCCAGGAAGCCTGGATAAATGGAGTATCCACCAGGAAGATAGACAACCTTGCCAAGACTCTGGGAATCGAGGGGATCACCGCTTCACAGGTGAGCAACATGACCGCCGAACTTGACAGCCAGGTGGAGGAGTTCCGCAACAGCCCCTTGGAGAAGGAGTACCCTGTACTCTGGGTTGATGCCATCTACGAGAAGGTCAGGGACGGCAGGAAGATCATCAGTGTTGCCATCATGGTGGTAAAGGCTGTGGATTTGGACGGAAAGGTGCGTATTATCGCCGTGACGCCGATGTACAACGAATCTGAGGAGACATACAAGCACCTGTTCAACAGCCTCAAGGAGCGTGGTTTGGAGAAGGTCTGGCTAGTTGTCTCAGATGCACACAAGGGCCTGAAAGCAGCTATCGACCAGTGCTTTCTGGGTGCTGCTTGGCAACGGTGCAAGGTGCACTTCATGCGCAATATTCTGGCCCATGTGGCACCTAAGCAGAAGGTTGCCTTCTCCAAGCAACTGAAGCTGATATGGCACCAAAAGAATGAGAGGGACGCACTGGCTTGGGGCCGTGCAATTGAGGAGGAATATGGGCAGAGGTTCCCCAAGGCAATCAAGTGCCTTATGGAGGGCTTGGAGGACTCCCTGCAGTTCTATCACTTCCCGGAGCTTGACTCGAGGAAGATAGCTTCCAACAACGGCATTGAACGCCTAAATGTGGAAATCCGTAGAAGGAGTCGTGCTGTAGGAGTATTCCCGAGTATTAGCTCATACATGAGGCTTATTACCTGCTATTTGATTGAGTATCAGGACGACAAAGAAACAGACAGGTCTTACATAAGTGCAAAGTCGATAGAGGAACAGCGGCAGCTGAATGATGCAAAGTCAGCATAATCAGACAGGGGAGTATTTCAATGATCTTCCAATCTGAAATTGCGAACTAGACTTGACGTGACCAGCAAACACAATCCCTTCAGACAAATTCAATACATCGTGCTTTTTCTTGTTACCCTGATGTTCGTATTTGCCCTCTATATGGACTCTTTTCTCCAGGTGGAACCATTGAACAATGAGCATACGGTAGCCCTGGACAATGGGTGGAATATTTATCTTGATGGAGAACCGCTGGCGACAGGAGTATCCTTACCCTATGCATTCCCCAAGCCACTGATAGGAAAAACCTGTACCTTAACCACCATCCTGCCCTCCCTCTTTCCAAACGACAATACCTGCATCAATGTAGAGAGCAGCATGGCAGCATTGGATGTATTCCTTGATGGAAAACTACTCTACTCACTTGTCGGCCCTAGCAAAGGATGGGCAAGGCCGGTGTTTGGAGGAAATTTTGCAAACTTCATCCGCCTTCCCAATGATGCTAAGGGCAAGGAGCTTTCCCTTTCTTATCAGTTCACCTCCAACACACCCTTTGCAGGAAACATAAATGCTCCCGTACTGGGAAGCAAGGCTTCCCTCATCCTGCTCAAACATGCACAGTGGCCATCACTGATCTTTGGCTATACCCTCCTTTTTATTGGATTTGTGTGTATCGTTGTTCCGCTTGGTATGCACAGGGGAAGGGAGCGTGACAGCTTCATGTACTTCGGCTGGCTCCAAGCCGCTTTGGGGTCATGGGTCTTTTCACAAAGCACCAGCAAGCTGCTCGTTATCCGTAACCCTGCCCTTCCCATGAACTTAAGCTTCATCGCCCTCTACCTTCTCCCCTTCTTTCTGGTCAACTATGTCTGCACCTCCTATACTGTGGGAAAATCTGTCAAATTGATGCGAAAACTATCCCTCGTCTTTCCCTTTGCCTACATCGCAGGAGGGATGCTCCAGTTGTTTGGCATCCTGCAGTATACCGACTTGCTTGTTTCCTCCGGCCTTTGCTTAGGACTCTTCCTTGTAATCCTGTTAGGCATGCTTGTAGTATGTCACCTCAAAGGAAGGGCAAACCTCACCTCCTTCCTTATTGCAATAGGCATCCTGCTCCTCACCATCCTGATCGAAGAGGTGTTGCTCATTTTTAACATCAAGCTGAACAGCCCTGTCCTCCTCCATGTTGGCATGAGCGTGAGTGCTGCAATACTATTCTGGCACAGCGCAACAAAACTGAACGAGAAGACAAGGACCATCCTCAAGGAACAGGTTCTCCTTTCACTTGCCTATACAGACTCCCTGACAGGTCTGAACAACCGTTCCGCCTACGACAAACGCATCGATGAGATCGCCTCATCAGCAAATAAGGGTGAGGTGCTCGGAG
>CAZGOK010000098.1:0-7156 GCA_964527665.1 uncultured Sphaerochaeta sp. | reverse complement strand
CGTGCAGTCATGCACTGGGGACCAGCAAGGCCTTGGAGATAGGGGAAGTGGAAGGTGCGATGAGCAGCATTGCCATCAGCTTGTCAGGTATCTTTACCGTTCTGCTCGCGCCGCTTTTTTTTCTGTAGGGTAAGGATGCGCTGCATCGGGACAAACCCCTCTCCGAGGGCCTGGTAGGTCTCGTGGACAAACATGAATGCCTTGGGATCTTCCTCATGCACTATCTGCATCAGGGTGTTGATCTTCTGATTGGGAACAACAGCCATCAGCAGGGGCCTGCTCTGGCCGGTAAATATTCCCGTTCCGTTGATCAGGGTTCCCCCATGATGAAGCTCTGCTATGATGCGTCCCCCAATGGCCTCATGCTTTTCACTGACAATATAGGCTGTCTTGGCGTACTTGGTCCCCAGGCTCATCACCACGTAGTTGACCATCTGCCCTGATACGTAGAGCGTCATCACGGCAAAGAGGGCCCGTTCAAAGCCGAATACCAATGCCCCAGCGACTATGACCACAGCATCGGTGAGGAAGAGCGCTGTGCCCATGGCAAGCGGGGTGAAGCGGTTAATTATCTGGGCGATGATATCGGTTCCACCGGTATTAGCCCCCGAGCGCATGACAATTCCTATGCCGCTACCGAGCAGGACACCTCCAAAGACTGCGGAAAGCAGGGTGTCCATGCGGTCGGTGTAGGGCAGGAACCCTTCATATGCGGTAAGTTTGCCAAACAAGCTTACCCAGAAGGATAGCAGAATCGTACCCCCCAGGCTTTTGAGGCCGTAGAGTTTTCCGAAGACAAACAGGCCCAGCACAAAAAGAGGGATGGAGATTGCGAGCATGACAAGCCCGGGTTCCCATCCCACCAAATGGTAGATGATGGTGGCGACGCCGTTGACGCCGCCACTTGCTATCTTTGCCGGGAGGATGAAAGCAGCTATTGAGAAGCCTGCAAGGCAGGTTCCCAATAGGATGTACAGAACTTCTACTACAGAACGTTTCATATGCATCCCCCCTAGGGCGTTATTTGAGATACTTCTCGAGTGTCTTGCGAATGGCACCCTGTGAAGCAACCAGCTGCTGGAAGTAGGATTCGACCAGAGTGGCCATGCCGTTTGCATAGAGGTCGAAGCCAAAGATGGAAACGTCGCTCAAGATCGGTTTGAGGATTTCTGCAAACGGACCCTTGTCTCCAAGCTTGATCGCCTTCACATGGGCCGTCATTTCAGCGAGGCGGGGGTCCGGGCTAGGGGTGAAGGGTTTGCCGTTGTCATCAACGCCCATCAGGTAGCGGATCCAGCCTGCAAATACGAGCGGTATGATCTTCAGGTCAGCCACATCGAGGCTTTCGCTTGCCATATATGCCTTGACGGTCTCGCCAAAGCGGATGGCCAGCTTTTGGGAGGTGTCCGTGGCGATGCGCTGGGGGGTGTCAGGCATGAATGGGTTGGGGAACCTCATCTCTAGCACCTCTTTGATGAACTGCTTGGGGTCCAGGATCTTAGGGTCGACCACCACAGGCATCCCTTCGGTGTACCCGATGGTGTGCACCATCTTGTTCAGCAGCGGGTCTTTCATCTCGTCTGAGATGAGTGTGTAGTCAAGCAGGCATCCATAGATAGCCAAGGCTGTATGCAAGGGGTTCAGGCACGTGGTGACCTTCATCCTCTCGACCTTGTTTACCGTTTCCCGGTCGGTGAAGAAGACTCCGGTATCTTCCAAGGGAGGTCTTCCATTGGGAAAGGAGTCCTCGATGACCAGGTATTCGCACTCTTCGGCATTGACGAAGGGAGCGATGTAGGTGTTCTTGTCGGTGATGACCATGGTGGTATCTTCGAATCCGTCCTTCTGGAGCATCTTCTCTACATCAGAATCGGGACGCGGGGTGATCTTGTCGATCATGGACCAGGGGAAGGCTACGTTTTTCTCAAGGTAGGCGACAAAGCCTTTCTCCACCAAGGCGTTCTTTTCCCAAGCCTGAGCAATGGTCAGCACCGCCTCTTGCAGTTTCTCTCCGTTGTGGGAGCAGTTGTCCATGCTTACCAGGGAGAGTTTCTCCTCTCCGGCGAGGAAACGCTCATATACCAGGGCTGTCAGCTTGGAGAGGAACATGGAGGGCTTGAGGGGCCCGTTGGCAAGGTCTGCAACGATGGCAGGGTAGAACTCGCCATTGCCCGCCTTCAGGGAGTAGCCTTTCTCGGTGATGGTGAAGCTCACCATCTGCAGCGATGCCTTGCGGAACGCTTCTTTGAAGAAGTCCCACTCAGGGGTAAACTGCGGGTCACACTTGTAGGCCTCTGCAACAGAAGCTATGACCTTCTTTTCGATGGTTCCGTCACTTTTGAGGGTTACCAGGAGCGTCAGGTTGTCATGCTTTGCGTAGATGTCGTCGATGATCTGGTAGTCAAAACCCTCACCGACGATGATGCCTGTCTCGGCTTTTCCCTCTTCAAGCAGCGTCTGCTGGAGGGCGGCAGGGAAGCCGCGGAAGATGTTTCCAGCCCCGAAGTGAATCCAGGTTGGATTGGCCAAAGTCTTGGTGATCATGGCTTCCCGGTCGAATGCGGGCAGGGTAAAGCCCTTCACTTCCCATATTGCTGTCTCTTTAATTGCTTGTGCTGTTAGTTTCATGATAGCTCCTTTGCGTAGGTGTTTCGCATATAAAAGGGTTGGGGGGTGACCTCTTTCTTGAAATAGTGGGGATAGCGCACAACCATGTTTTCGGTCTCTTGCAGGAGTTTGCTCAAGTGCTTGTCCTCGAGAGCAAGCATCTCCTTGAGGTCCTTGAACCGAAGAGCCCCCACCATGCTCTGGTGTTGTTCGATGATGTTGCCCAGGACATTCTTCTCGGAGAAGGAGAGAAGCCTGATCCTGTGGTGGTTGCCCCCCTGGCTTTGAATGAGATTCCATATCCTGCCCATATTGATGGCGGAGAATATGACCCCGTGGAAGGCGTTGTCCGCCCTGAGGAAGTCGACGAAATTCTCCTCTTCCATCGCTTTCTGCTGGAGGAGTATGCTCTCCTCCATAGGAGAGAAGTGAGCTTCAGTATAGAGATAGAGGTTGATGCCCTTGCGTACTGCCGATTCTTCGAGACTTTTACGTAGGAACCTCTCCTCCTCGACCTGCTTGAGGTCGATGAGGGAGACGCGGGTCCCCTTTTGGGGGAAGATATCAACAAGATTATCCCCACTGAGTCTCATCAGAGCATCCCTGACGGGGGAACGGCTGACCTGCAACTGCTCACTGAGCAGCTGCAGGTTCAGTTCCTCGCCTGGTTTGAATCGCAACGAAAGGATTTCAGATCGTAGCGTCTGATAGATCTCTTCCGATGCGGTGACTCGGACGATATGTGCCATGTTATTTCCTTGTAGCGTTTTTCTCGATAGCCTCATGCAGTCCAAGGATGTAGGAAGCGCCGATCGCGCGGTCATACAACCCATAGCCAGGCATTGCAACCTCATCCCAGATCATGCGCCCGTGGTCGGGGCGTACAGGACCTTCAAAGCCGGTCTCATACAAGGCCTTCACAATCTCATAGAGGTCAAAGGAACCGTCGCTGGAGAGGTGAGCCGCCTCTTCGAATACACCGGGCTCGAAGTGGTGCAGGTTCCTCACGTGGGCAAAATGGATTCTGCCGGGGAGGGCCCTGATGATGCCGGGAAGGTCGTTCTCTGGGTTGGTGCCAAAGGATCCTGCACAGAAGGTCAGGCCGTTGAACGGGGCGTCGATGGCCTTCATGACCTTGAGGATTTTTTCCTTGCTGGTGATGATGCGTGGCAGGTTGAACACAGGCCATGCTGGGTCATCGGGGTGGATGGCCATCTTGATGCCGTACTCTTCACAGGTGGGCTGGATCGCCTTCAGGAAGTAGATGAGGTTGTCAAAGAGCTTGTCTTCGTCCACATCCTTATAGGCCTCAAAGAGGTCCTTTACCTTTGCAAGGCGCTCAGGCTCCCAGCCTGGCATGGCAAAGCCGCCGGCACTGTCGTTTGTCTGGTTGAAGAAGGTTTGGGGGTCGATGGTGTCCACGACCTTCTGGTCATAGGCGAGGACGGTGGAACCGTCGCTGCGCATCTTGGCCAGGTCGGTTCGGGTCCAGTCAAAAACAGGCATAAAGTTGTAACAGACGGTGGTGATGCCCGCCTTGCCTAGGTTTTCCAAGCTGGTGATGTAGTTTGCGATGTACTTCTCGCGTTCAGGGGAGCCGATCTTGATGGCGTCGTGGACGTTGACACTCTCTATGCCAAGGATCTTGAGGTCTGCTGCCTCGACTTCGGCCTTCAGGGCCTGAATCCTGTCCAAGGGCCAGACTTCCCCTGCAGGAACATCATGGAGCATCGTGATGACGCCTTTCACACCGGGGATTTGTCTGATCTGCTTGAGAGTGACTGTATCAAATTTAGAGCCGTACCAACGTAATGACATGTTCATAAAGGGAACCTCCAAGGGTAATGGTTTATTTCTTAGCCTATTCTAACAAACTAATATATTAGTTGCAAGTCCCAGATATATCTCCACCCTTTTTTTCTTCAACAACTCATGTGATTTCCCTAGCGTCTGTCTCCCATGATGAGCATGGAGGACTGTCTGTCCAGCAGCAGGGTGCAGTCCTCTTTTGCCCTGAGCATTGCACAGGGGGCGAAGACGGAGATCTGGTCATACATGCACATAGCCACTGATCGGGCCTTTCTCTGGTCGGGGACTGCACATACAATGGTCTTTGCCTTCATTATCTGGTGTACAGACATGGAGATCGCTTGGGTAGGGACATCTTCGAAGGAGGAGAACCACCCCTCGCGTACCTGTTGCTTGCGGTTTCTTGTATCAAGGTCCACTAGTATGTAAGGCTGTTGGGTCGCCATGTTTGCCGGAGGGTCGTTGAATGCTATATGTCCGTTCTCCCCGATGCCCAGCAACAGCACATCGATGCGTTTGCCAGCGATGAGGGTGTTGAGCCTTTGCACTTCAGCTTCGAGGTCCTTGCTGTCGCCTTGTATGGCGTTGAAGGTCCCTATTTTTCCCACCTTGTCGATGAAGTTGGTAGAGATGTAGCCCCTGATGCTTGCCTTGTGTCCTGCCTTGATGCCGACATACTCGTCCAGATGGAACAGTTCAACTTTTTCCCAGGGGATGGAGGCTTTGGTCAGATGCTCGTACATGATGTACTGGCTGATTCCAGTCGAGAGGACTACTGTCGCCTTGCCTTGCTTGGCAATAGCTGCCTGTATCGCCTCGATACCAAGCTTTGCCGCCTGATAGCCCAAATCCCGTTTATTTTCACAGATTGTTACCCGCATAGCTTTCTTATCCTTATCTTTAGAAAGGGCATGGTGCCCATGGATAAGGATAGCGCATAAGCACCCCTTGTTATAGGGGGGTTACAAGAATGCCCCTTCGCTTGAAGGGTGGCTCTCGTTCCATGCCCTGGTGTCCAGGGCCATCTGCTTGGCGATGGTCACTGCCCCTAGGGGGGTGAAGAGCTTGTCCAGGGAGAGAGCCTCCCCTGCCAAGGTGACGATGATGGAGGTGTAGCCTTTTCTGGCTATCTGGCGACAGAAGTGGTCAAACAGGAATCGGAACAACCCCATACCCCGGTACTCACTGGTGTTGCCGAAGAAGACTATCTCAGCGGTATGCTTCTCCAGCTCCTGGTAGGAGATGAAGCCTGCCATCTCGCCTTCCCCTGTCCGGGCATAGACAAATTGGAGGCCCTCCATGTTCTGCAGCTTTGGTTCCAAAAGACGCAGGGCCTTGTTCTGCATTTCATTTCCCTGTCGCATCTCTTCGATCAGTGTGTCTTGCAATGCTTGCAACTCGTCCAAGGGGAGGGCCTCAGAACTGCCGCCTATGACGAAGTCTTCTTGCAGAATGTCGTCGGTCAGCTCCTCAGGTTCCAAATTGAGCTCTAGCAGCTGCAAGGCACCGTCATGCTCCCTATACCAGGTATAGACTTCCCGCTTAAGCTGTTCGTCCTTGAAGGCGAACCACTCCCGCTCCAAGGCGGGCTGTTCGCCGATCGTATCCTTGAACCGTCGGAATACCCCTTTCCCTGCCTGCAACGCTTCCTGCAACTTTACCTTATATAGGGGGTTGCGTACCTGGTTTGCAAACTTCTCCATGACCAGAAAGCCGTCAGAGGGTTGCCAGTCGGGGATCTCTATGTAGCGGTCCTGGTCATCAGCTTGCTCATCTTCCCAGTCGAGCATGAGCCGATCCTGGTCGGAGACCACCTCCCCCTTGAGCAGGTCGAGGTAGTATATGTCGCTCTGGTCCTCCATGGCAAAAATAATATTGTCCAAGAGGAATTCTGTAAGTAAAGGGAGTTTTAAAGGGAGTTTTTCACTGTCCATAAGCGTGATTGTACTATGCAATTATGGATTTGGCTAGTGTGGGCAAGCTCCACTTACCTTGACATTACAGCTAAAAGATACGATATTATTAGAGTAACTCAGATATCATATTAGGAGTGTATTCATGAGCATTATTGAATTTATTGAAGCTAGGGAAATCCTTGACTCACGGGGCAATCCCACCGTCGAAGTAGACGTTATTCTCGAGGATGGCTCCATGGGTCGCGCAGCAGTACCCTCTGGTGCATCCACAGGTGTGCACGAAGCTGTAGAACTTCGTGACGGCGACAAGAAGCGCTTCATGGGCAAAGGTGTATTGAAAGCAGTTGACAATGTCAACGATCTCATTGCTCCCGAGCTTGAAGGTATGGATGCTCTTGACCAGGTAGCAATTGACCGTGCCATGATCGCGCTAGACGGAACTCCAAACAAGGCAAAGCTTGGTGCAAATGCCATCCTTGGTGTCTCCATGGCAGTAGCCCGTGCAGCAGCTGATTTCCTCGGTCTGCCCCTATACAAGTATCTTGGCGCTTATCACTCATGCGTCTTGCCTGTCCCTATGGCTAACATCCTCAACGGCGGAGCCCACAGTGACAACAAGGTCGACTTCCAGGAATTCATGGTAATGCCCATTGGTGCTTCCTCAATCCACGAGGGACTTCGCTGGACAACTGAAGTATTCCACAATCTGAAGGCCGTCCTGAAGGGCAGAAAATATAACACCGGCGTCGGTGATGAAGGCGGGTTCGCCCCCGACCTCCAGTCAAATGAAGAGGCCCTCGAGGTCATCATGGAAGCTATCAAGA
>CAZGOK010000097.1:0-7243 GCA_964527665.1 uncultured Sphaerochaeta sp. | reverse complement strand
TGTAGCCTCGCGCCAGTATAGCAAGGGGAGAGAGGGCTTGCAACTCTCTGGTTGCAAGCAGAACCCTCGTTCTGCTTGTTTCTAGTTTTTCCTTGAACGCCTGGGCCATGTTCTGGCTGGCGTTGGCTAAGAGGTACTCCTGTTTTTCCAACCGGTGGACCATACTTCGTTGCATGGCCGCTGTGCTTGGGATGCGCCCCTGCAGCAACTGCAGGCGGTGGCTCATCGCCTTGTGTATGGCCATCCTGTTGTTCTCCACCTTTTGGCGGAGGTCAAGGATGCCCTGGCTTACCAGTTCGGCGGCAGCTGAGGGGGTAGGGGCGCGCAAGTCTGATACGAAGTCGCTCAAGGCCCAGTCGATCTCATGGCCCACTGCGCTGATGACAGGTATCTCGGATTCATAGATGGCGCGGATGACCACATCCTCGCTGAAGGGCAGTAGGTCCTCCAGGGAGCCTCCACCTCGACCGACGATGAGCACATCACACAGCAGCAGGAGATTCGCCTGCCTGATCCTGGTGGCTATGGTCTCTGCTGCACTGTTGCCTTGGACTGTTGCCGGAAGGACTAGGATGTCCAGCGAAGGGGCGCGGCGGGCAAGGATCTGAAGGATATCCTGCAAGGCAGCGCTTGTAGCGCTGGTGACGACCCCCACTCGTTTTGGTTTGACAGGGATGGCCCTTTTGCGGGCAGGGTCGAAATACCCAAGTGCGTCATACTCGCGTTTGCGCTTCTCCAGCATGGCAAGTATTTCACCGGTGCCGCTCTTTTCCATGGTGTCGCATTTCAGCTGGTAGGTGCCCCGGGCGGCATAGACATCCAGGGACCCGGTGACCACGACCTTGTCGCCTTCCTGCGGTTTGAAGTTCACCCTCCAGGCACTGCTTTTGAACATGATGGCAGAGAGGGCTGAGGTGCTGTCCTTGAGGGTGAAGAACCAGTGCCCGCTTGAGGCTGGACGGAAGTTTGATATCTCCCCACTTACTCGCAGGCCATAAAACCCCTCTTCCAGGGTCCGTTTGATCAGGGAGGTGAGCTCTGATACAGAGAGCTCTGTTCCAAGCAGGAGGGAGTCGCTAGACATTGGGTTGCTCACCTCTTGCCTTGCGTCGCTTGAGGCTGCTCAGCTGGTTGAAGATCCCCAGGACTGAGAGGATCGCTACCCATACCAGGAATATCCAGAAGTTCAGATGCCAGAACCGTGCGAGCAGGTAGCTGATCAAAAGAGCCCCGCCCACGGAGCTTTCAATGGCCATGTAGAAGGCGAAGTCCCGCATGCAGAAAATGGTGATCACTATCAGCAGTAGGGCAGAGACGGCAAGGTTGAGCTTCAGGGGTAAAAATTCCGCCATGAGCAAAAAGATGAACATCGCCATGCTGATGGCGGTGAACAGCGCCACAGTCTTGCCTGCGACCAATCCATGTTTTCTGGAGAGGGCGAAGAGCAGCAACCCCCCAAGTGCCATGCTTGCCAAGGCTATGATGGTGAACAGGTACGCCTGCCCTCCTATGAGCAGGTCTAGCAGGGTAGGGATGGCTCTTTTTGACCCCAGGGCTGTGAAAAATGCCTCTTTCTGCATGACCAGAAAGACCACCGCGATGCTGACCATGGCTCCTGAGAGCACACTGCGCAGGGGGACCAGGTATTTTTTGGCTATATTGCCATAGAAACAGAGGAAAAATCCTGCAAGCAACCCCACTATCATGACTGGGGCGCCCAAGGTGGGTAGGTCGGTAGGCATGGGTTGGTTCCTTATGAGGAGGGAAAAAAAAGAGACAGCACAACATGCTGCCTCTTATTCCCAAATGGGTTTCTTATCCCTGGATGATGGCTGCGGTTGGGCAGACATCAGCACAGGCGCCGCAATCAATGCAGAGGTCTGCATCAATTACATAGATATCGCCTTCGGAGATAGCGTCCGTTGGGCACTCTGGTAAACAAGTTCCGCATGCTACGCACGCGTCAGTGATTTTGTAAGCCATACTCTTGACTCCTTACTACGTTTTCGTTGCTTCTGACTATATACTCACTGTCCTATCAAGTCAAGAAAGAAGAAATAATTGTACTTTAAGGCCTTTAATACCTCTGCAGGGCTGGCCAAAATCGCGTATGGTGAAATATATATGGATCCACTCCAAAAAATGGTGCAGATATTATACAGATGTCGAACAAGGAGCACGAAAAACCCAAAGAAACTCTTTACCAATCAGTATACCATGACAAACCTGTGTGCGATAGGTTTGTACAAAGAGAGTCTAAACCTATTTATAGTAAACAAATATTTGACAATTTCCAAAGAATGGGGTATTATGTACCCACTGGCGAAGTCAGGAAGGAGTGTCATCCTTTCTAGTAGCCTAGGGCCCTCTCTGGTGGAGGGCCTTATCTATGGTTACAATGCATAGTCCCCATCGCGTATCCACCCTTTTCTTCTCATGAAGTGTGAAAAGGCAAGGGAGAGCAGGGCAGGAAGGAGGAAGTGCAGCAGTGCGACCTTCCACCAGGAATCCAGACCCATAACAGCGAGGGTGTTAATCTGTCCAACGAGCCCGCTTGTTCCCATGCCGGCGCCCGGGGCATTGTTCTCCATCTTGAAGAGGGTGGTTGCAAAGGGCCCGAGGATGGCTGCGGTAAGTGTCGGAGGGATCCAGATGCGCCAATTCCTTACAATATTGGGCATCTGGATCATGGAGGTCCCCAGTCCCTGGCTGATGAGGCCGCCCACTTTGTTCTCCTTGTACCCAGAACAGGCGAACCCTATCATCTGGGAACAGCAGCCGACTGTGGCCGCCCCTGCGGCAAGTCCGCTGATGCCTAAGGAGATGCAGATCGCTGCGCTGCTCAACGGAAGGGTGAGCACCATCCCCACGACGACCGATACCATGATTCCCATGGGGATGGGGTAGAGCGTGGTCAGCTGGTTGATGAACTCTCCGAGGGCATTCATGAAGGCAGCAACCAATGGGGAGAGGAAAAGTCCTGTGAGGGAGCCTGCCAGGATGACAAGCAGGGGGACTGCGATGATGTCCACCTTTGTCCTGCCGGCTATCCTCTTTCCCACTTCGGCCCCTACCAGGGAAGCCAGGAGAGCACCCACCGGTTCCCCTATGATCACCTTCGAAAGAAGGGATGCATCAAAGACGAATGTTCCTGCTCCCACAGCCCCCACCACCGCTGAGGCGAAGATTGCAAGCGGGGGGGCGCCCACCGAAAGGGCAACCCCGACGCCGATGGCCGGGCCCATCAGCAGCTGGGCTATCTGCCCCAGTTGCATGATCATCGTCGAGCCCAGATAGAGGCCGGCCTGCTTGATGATCAGGCCGATGATCAGGCTTGCAAAAAGGCCTTGGGCCATGCCGTTCAAGACCTTTACCGTGTACGCCGCCACTTTGTTTGTTGGTTGTTCCATCTTCTCATCCTTGTTTCGATAGATAGGATGACTTTAACAACCTTACCCTGCAGTCAAAGTAAGGAAGGCCTCCTTGGAATAGGTCAACCATAATATAAAGAAGGAACGTTGTACAGAGACCCCTCAAGGCTTTTCTCATGCCAAAATATGTAAGGCTTTTTTTATGGTAAAATATTGACCGCAGAGAAACCATCCTGTATTACTTATTTATGAAGGTCTTGGTCGATCGCCCTGAACAAGGGGCATTCATCGATTGAGTAAATGGATGAAAGAGGAGTACCTATGGAAATTATTGCTGGAATCGTATGGATTGGCTTGAGCTTCGTGGTAGCTAATGCTGCTAAAAATCGTAACAGGTCCTATATAGGCTACCTGTTGCTCTCCTTTCTCACCTCCCCGTTGGTAGCGGGCTTCATCGTCATCTTGCTGGGGCAGAAGAGGTCCTAGGGGGGTACGTGTATACAGACAGCCCTGCATGTACCGTTTGTTCACAAAATAGTGCCTTGAGTTTGTGAACACAGTCTGTGTGATTGCCATTAAGCAGGCAATGCCAGTGTTTTTTCTATGTATGTTCTTCTTTGTTTGGGTAAGCTAGCTCAACCATAGCTGATATCTTACATGGACATCTTTCTCTTTTTTTAGCGCCTCCCAAGTCTGAAATAAGGATATTTCCCAAGGTTTAGGCTCCTTGTCTAAACCTTCACAGGCACTGTCAGTTCATAGTACATCCGGGCGTTCAGATAATGAGTATCTGTGGTACCTTTTTGTACCAGCTATATTTTTGAGGGAACTTGCCATAACGTAGGGCAGCATCAGATTTCCATAACCACGTCCCAAATCCATATCCGGTTTATGTATCTCTTGAAAGTCTGTCACCCCTGTAATGAGCAAGCCATATCGGCAAGCAATCTTCTTGAACTGACCGGTTCGAACATCGAATGGGTTGTGTACATACACTGGCAAAATCGACCCCCGTTCCTCAGAAGCAAAACTTCCGCCCGAAGCTGTTGGGTGAATGTACTAACACATAGCTCCCATAGAAAATCATCCTGTAGGGTAGGCCATTTCCAGGAGATTAGTTTTGCAAATACTTATAAGTTTCGTTTGATATCAGAAACCGCCTTGGCCGGGTTATTGTTATTGGTGAAATCTTTAGTAAATAGAGTCGTAACAGGGGCCACCGATTTTCTACTGAAAATCATGTCATGCCCTACACATAAGCCAAGGGAAATGTTCAGGTCGGTATTGTTCTCATTGAGAAAGTCTGCTTGACCGGCAGGGTTACACACGATGCGCCCACTGGTCCCTCCAAATAATTCCTGCCTGCGAAGGCGGTTGTATTTGCAGTCAACAGTATAGACGGTAAAGTGTTTGCCCAGATACTCCTTGATGATCCTCGCTTCGCTTGAAAACGTGATGCAATGGGCGATCCCGATGCGTTTGTAGTTCCCGTTCAGCGCAAAATTTCGGATCTCCTCAATTCGGTTGATGCTCATATCAGAAGTTTTGTCGGCAATTTTCATGAGTTCAAGTGAAGCATCATCATATACTGTATCCATGTTTTTTATTTCCTAAGTGTTCTCGCAATGCGCCTATGATATTCCCCTTTTGATACTTCCTCAACCTATGGGGGAGGATCATCCTAGTGGCCATAGTGCAGAGCATTCGATGCTGCCGCCCATATGCAGGGTGATGAACTAGAGGTAGTGGCTGCATCGTACAATTGAGCCTGTTGGCAAGGGCATCCGAACAAGCACGTGGAGAAAGTTGGCAATTTGGATGCCCTTCTCAAAAGGAATGTTCTATCTTTGTCTAAGCAACTCATGTGAAAGCGTCCCCACCGGACATATCGCGCACCAGATTCTTGGCCTGTATATCTGTGACAGGGCTATGCCCAGGATGGTGGAACTGAGCATCATCGAGTAGAGGCGGTAGGAGAGGTGCAAGATGGCTGAGGGAGCTTCTACTGCAACCAGTTGCGGCAGCGGAACCAGCGGTATGGCGATGAAGAGCCGTATGTACTCCATGCTTGCCATGTTGCCCATGGCCACCTGGATGGTCGAGCCTGTTATGAAAAGCAGGTTGAGCCCAAAGTACCAGAGCATCGCTTTTTTCAGCGTACCGTTGGAGAACTGTAGGGGAATCCTTCTTGCCTTCTTTGTGGTCCCTGTCTTCATCAGCAGGGAGGCCCTTGGGCAGTAGGTGGAGCACCACACCTTTTTCTTATACCGGGCGAGCAGGATGAAGGGAATTGCCATGCAAGCCACAGCAAGCAGCCCGAACAGTATCGATACAAAGCCCAGGGCGAAATATAGCAGCGTAATGACAAACATTCCGCCTAGAAGCCCGACTTTTGGGGTTTTGGGTCTGCTCATCTCTAGCCTCTCTCCATTTTCAGGGCCCTGGGCATACAGTAGCGCACGCATTTGCCACAGGCTGTGCACTTGCTGTAGTCGATGACCGGAGCTTTGTTCCCCTTTTGGGACAAGGCCCCGAAAGGGCAGGCTGCGACAGAGGGGCAGCGGTGGTTCTGCGGACAGCGATTGGTCTTGACGACCAAGGTCTTCTCTCCCAGTGCCTCATCATTGTTTGAACGCGGGGAAAACAGTTTGAGAAAGTTGAAAGCCATGGGAACTCCAATAAGGTAAGGTTGTGGTGCAGGGCATTGCCTACAGGAACAGAGCATACTGGAAAGAGGGGGTAAGGTCAAATGATTGCTATTGGCAATAGTTATCAATGACAAATATTTGGGGGTGTATTTTCTCCATTCCTCTTTCTTTTTCCATCGCTTCTTTCCCCCTTGTCTCCCTTGCGGTGAACGGGACAAACCCGGTATAGTTTTGCCAGGGAGGAAGGAAAATTGAAGAAAGTTGTCCTAGCTGAAAAGCCGAGTGTTGCCAGAGAGCTTGCACGGGTACTGAACTGTTGGAAACGCGACAAGGGGTATATAGAGGGCCCTGATCATATCGTTACATGGGCATTGGGCCATCTGGTCGAGCTTGCACAGCCGGCAGTATACAGCGACAGCTTCAGGCGGTGGTCCCTACGAGACCTGCCCATGCTGCCCAATACCCTCAAGCAGGAGGTCATAGCCCAGAGTGCCGATCAGTTTGCCGTGGTGAAGGCCCTTCTTAACCGCCCTGATGTGGACTCTGTCATCATAGCCACCGATGCCGGTCGCGAAGGCGAACTTGTAGCAAGGTGGATCATGAAGATGGCAGGCTATGAGGGGGAGGCAAAGAGATTATGGATCAGCAGCCAGACCGACAGCGCCATCAGCGAAGGGTTTGCAAACCTCAAGGATGCCAAGCTCTACGAGAATCTCTTCAGCGCAGCTGAAAGCCGCGCCGCCGCCGACTGGTATGTGGGGATGAACGTGACGCGCGCCCTCACCTGCCACTATGATGCCAAGCTCTCTGCCGGAAGGGTGCAGACTCCGACTCTGGCTCTGATGACCAGCCGTGAAGACGAGATCGAAAGCTTTGCCGGACAGTTCTACTGGACGCTGAAGGCTGACTTCGGATCGTTTTCCGCCTCCCACTATACAGATGAGGATACCATCCGCATCAAGAGCGAAGCGACCGCTACGCTCTTGGAGTCTTCCTTGGTTGGTAAGAGCGGTGTCATCACCAGCTTGGAAACAGTGGAGAAGAATGAACAGCCACCACTTGCCTATGACCTTACCGAACTGCAGCGCGATGCAAACAACCACCTGAACTTTAGTGCCAAGGAGACCTTGGACACGCTGCAAAGGTTGTACGAGCAGTATAAGATCGTAACCTACCCCAGGACCGACAGCCGCTATATCACCACAGATATTGTTGCTACCATCC
>CAZGOK010000096.1:0-7275 GCA_964527665.1 uncultured Sphaerochaeta sp. | reverse complement strand
GCTTCCAGTTCCTCTTTGATACCTACGACCGCTTTGACCTCATCTTCTGTGATCCTCCTACCTATTCAAACGGTACTGGACGGGAGAGCTTTGACGTAGACCGCGACCAGGTACGCCTGATCAAGGCATGCATGATGCATCTTGACCCCAAGGGAACACTCATCTTCAGCTGTAACTATCGCAAGTTCAAGTTGGATGAGCGCCTCTCTGAGGAGTACAATGTGGAGGACATCACAGCCAGGAGCATTGGCGATGACTTTGCCCGCGACCAGAAGATCCACTACTGTTTCCTCATCAAGCATAAGGTTGTTGTGAAGGTTGCCCCTGCCAAGACAAAGCTGGTGCTGAGAAATAGGGAGACAGAGAGAGAAGAGGCTTATATCGACGACTAGGGCGAAACAGACACCATAATACCAGGTGGCGAAACGTTTTCGTATCGCCACTTGGGGAATACAAGCCACAAAGAGCGGAAAGGGCATATGCCTTGTCCGCTCTTGTTGTATAAAAGAGAATTAAAGGAAAAGCACCTCCCCAAAAGAACGTTCCACACGCATCAGATGAATAATCGATAGAAGCACAGATAAAGATTACATCAACATCAAGTCAGCAAATCTCTTGATGATTCTTTATTATGCAAATCATAGTTAGTATAATTTAACCGCATATCCAACATTAAATCGTTGACCTTCATACGTTATAAATGCGTGTAACCTTAACCAATTCGGCTTCACACCCAAGTTACTCAAAACAACCACAACTTTTTGGAGCTCTTCTTGTAAATAGGATTCAACCTGAGTTTTTCTATAAGTATTTCTTTCCAGCAAATATTTTTGTGTTACTTCAAAATTAACATTAATAGATTCAATAAAATACTGTTTGGGGTTATAGCCCTTCTCATCCCAAGTAAAGCTTATATCCTCAAACATTTCTTTGTTTAGAATCTTTGTTACGCTTTGAGTTATATTCAACTCAAGCTGAGCTCTCCGTCGAGCCTCCTTCTCTGCTGCTTCCTTAGCATCAAGGTCTATAAGAGTAGGCTTTTCCTTTTTAGGAGCTTCTAAAACAGGTGCTTTGGATTTATTCGATTGGGCTTTTGTCTGGTTCTCCTCGATCGCCTTCAGCTCTTCCTTGGAGCGAGCCTCATCATAAACCCGTTTTAGGGTAATCTGCTGGTCCCCTCCAATAGTACCCAGCATATCAATGACTTCCCAGCTATGTTTTCCTAGGATATCCAGTTGCATTTCTGTAAGCAGAGCATGATCGGAGGCGGGCATCTCATCATAATAGGCGTAGGTCTTGCCATAATCCTTTATGAAAAAATTCTTTCCCAACGAAACCACCATATACTCATACTGATCCTCAGCCATGAGGACGCCTGAAACACCTACGAGAACCCAAAGAACGATTAGCAACACTCTGGTATTCTTATTCATATTGATAATAATCTCCCTTAGCTACATACTACACCATTCAGCCACTATTACCAGAGAATTCTTTATCGACAATCTTTTTCCCTGCATCCATATCCCCCTCCCTTTTCTCCCCTCTTATGCTAGAATACCCCCATGAACAACCCTACCGTCCAAGAAGCCACGCTTCGTTGCCCCTTTTGCAAGGCCGAACAGCAACACAACCTCTATCCTGTTGTCGACCTTGATGAGAACCCATCATTGAAGCTGGGTCTCTTAACCGACTCCCTCTTCAGTGTCCGTTGCAAGCAGTGCAACAACCAGTTTGCCGTGATACACGAGATGCTAGTCATCGATAAGGAGGCATCCTTTGCCATACTGCTTGCCCCTGAATCGAAGCTGAGCGAGGTCAAGGAACCTTCAGATGAGATCGCCGGGCTTAAAAATCTGAGACTGGTGAATACCTCTGACGAGCTGAAAGAGAAGATACTGTTGTTGGATGCCGCCCTCGACGACAGGACCATCGAACTGTGCAAGATGTACCTGCTGATGAAGATGGAGCGCCCTGGCTACACCCTGCTCTATGCAGACCACCAGGTTGGGGAAGGCCAGATGCTCTTCACCCTCTTTAACGAGAAGGATGAGATGGAAGAGACCATCCAATGTTCGGATGGTCTCTACACACAACTGCTCAAGACAGCGGAGGCTTTCCCTCTAAAACAGGGGTTCTTTCTCCGCATCGACCAGAGCTGGGCTTTCAAAGAGATCAAAAACAGCGCTGGTTAGGCTCCTTGGTACAGGTGGCACACTGGTAGCATATCTCATGGGGCATGACCTTGCCGTCGGCAAAGTCACGCACACTGTTCAGCGTTGTCTCTGCAATATTGTGCAATGCTTCGTTGGTAAGGAATGCCTGGTGGCTGGTAACCAGCACATTTGGCATGGCGATAAGGAGCATAAGCGTATCGTCATCAAAGAGCGTAGCGCTCTTGTCCTCATAGAAGAGCTCCCCTTCCTCCTCGTAGACATCCAACGCTGCACTGCCTATCTTTCTACTCTTGATACCTTCAAGGAGAGCCTGGCTATCGACAAGCGCTCCTCGTGAGGTGTTTACCAGCACCACACCCTGCTTCATCAAGCCGATGCTCTCCCTGTCTATCAGGTGCACTGATTCAGGGGTGAGCGGACAGTGCAGGCTGATGATATCAGACTCCTTGCAAAGCTCCTCAAACGAACAGTAGGTCACCCCTTCCAGACTCTTGTCCGGATATGGGTCATAGGCGAGCACCCGCATGCCAAAGCCCTTGCAGATGGTGATGAACACCTTCCCGATCTTTCCCGTGCCCACCACACCGACAGTCTTTTCATGCAGGTCAAATCCAACCAGCCCGTTGAGGCTGAAGTTGAACTCTCGAGTCCTTACATATGCATGGTGGGTCTGGCGCACCACACTCAGCAGCAAGGCCATGGCATGTTCGGCAACAGCGTAGGGTGAGTAGGCGGGCACACGCACCACATGTACCTTTCCAAAGGCGCTCTTGAAGTCTACGTTATTGTACCCTGCACATCGCATGGCGATCAGGCGTACCCCATCCTCATAGAGACGCTCGATCACCAGGTCGGTTATATGGTCGTTGACGAACGCACAGACAACTTCGTACCCCTTCGCAAGGGGAGCGGTGTTCTCATTGAGTTTGGATTCAAAATAATGGATGTGGACATCATACTGTGCAGAGAGCTGATCGAAATATATCTTGTCATAGGGCTTGGTATCAAAAAAAGCAATTCTTGTCATACTGATTTCTCCTCAATCTCCTGTAATGGTAGCACAGACCAGCAAAAGGTTCTCTATTTTGGAGGGGTATTATCAAAAAAAAGAGGGCGGGCATCCCGTCCTCCTTTGCTTCATCCTATAGGACGACCTCTTCCCACACATCGATGAGCAGTTGGTAGTCCCCATCGATGGCACTGATATCAGCCTCAAGCAGCCTGTCAGGGTCGACCATAGCCCAGTCGATATCATACCCGGCTTGCATGGCCAACTGATAGAAGAACAGCCGTGTGGTACGTCCATTGCCATCACGGAACGGGTGAAGTGCCTCCACCTCCCCCATGAAGAAGGCAAGGTCGTTGATGAACTCCTCGCGCTCCATACCCTTCAGATAATGGCCCTTATGCAGCCTGGAGAAGATATCCTGAGCTGTGCTTTCAATGAATTCAGGGCTGCAGAACTCAGTACGCTTAGCTGCTGCGATACTACGCACCTGCCCACCGGTGGGGTAGATATCCCCAAACAGATGGTGGTGGATCTGCTTCAGATAGGCAAAATCAAACTCCTGGAGCGCTGGCTCTGCAAGCAGTTCAGCTGTCCTTATGTTGGAGATTTTCATCTCCACCTCACGTAGACGGGCTCGCTCCTTAATACCGAAATAGTTGACAAGGCTTTTTGTGCGGGGAAAGTACCCCCCAACATCCTTGGGTAACGTATGCATGACAACAAGTCCTTCCTTGTCAAGAATTTCTTGGACCAGATCATCGGCAAGGCCCTCCCCTTCCAACACAAGTCGCAAGGAGTCCTCTTCTGAAGAGGAGAGTTCAAAACCCTCAGCTTCCTGATTGAACTTGATATAGTCGATGCACGCTTGTACTCGGCCTGATTTCATAAAAAAATATCCATCCTTCTGCCCTATCGGGACAAACCAATCCAATACGCCTTATCCCAACTTGTCCGAGCCTCACCGTATAAAACTATGATAGCCATACCAAACTTATGAGGTCAAGGCAAAGCATCAAAAAAGAGCCCATTGCTGGGCCCTTTCCTGAAAATTCCTCTTTGTTAGAAGGAGAAGCCCATGAAGACCCCTGCATCAACATACTGTGCGGTCTTATTAAGATCGGAGAAGATAAAGTTGTACTTCATATTCATACCCATGGAGAAGACAGGGTTGATCTGATAGGCGAGGGCAAACTTGGAATAAGCACCATAGACGAACTGCTCACCCTTTGTGGAATTAAAGTCAGGTCCCCAGATGAGGAAAGCACCTGCACCAAGATCGGCCTCAACCTTGTCGAACTGGAAGTTCAACATAGGAGCAGCAGATACCTTGAGCGTATGGTTAAACCCACTCCAGAAAGCACTCGGGTCTTGGAAAAGATCCTTAGCAGCCTGTCTCCAACCGTAGGAAGGGATGACGTAAGGAGTATAGGTAAGGCCCATTTCCATACCAACACCGAAGATATGGTCGTACGTCATCATGTTCTTCAAGCGCAAGCCAAGCTCAGCATCAAAGTTCCATCTGTGCAGCGTAAGAGGGGCGGCATCTGAAGGATCCATGTAGCTCATGTTGCCACCGAGGGTGATGGTTCTCTTGAACCTGCTCTCAGCCTTAACCTTTTCCACCGCAACGATGGGAGGAAGGTCAGCGACCAAGGCAAGGTCAGCATCACTAGGCTTCACTGCAGGGATAGCAACTAGTTCAGTAGCTATCATGACAGGATCAATGACGGATTTTCCACTTTCGCTGAAGGTAACGCCATCATAGGACTGCTGCAGATACAGTGTGTGCGCCCTGAAGCTATCGGGGCTGTTGAAGCTGTAAGAAGTGACAGAGGAATCAACCTCCACCCACTTGTCAGGGCTCTCGCCATCGACCTGGTAGCGGAACGTCGTAACCTTGGGATCATCAGCGGTCCATACCCAATTGAGCATCGAAGGTTCGGTAGAGAGATAATTTGGGTCTATGATGGATCTTCCACTTTCGCTGAAGTTAACCCCATCATAGGACTGCTGGAGGTAGAGCGAGTGGGCCTTGGAACTATCATAGCTTTTCAGGCTGTAGCTGGTAACCGAGGAGTCGACCACTGTCCATTTGTTATCAAGCTCGCCATCAACCTGATAGCGGAACGTCGTAACCTTAGGATCTTGCAGCTTCCACACCCAGTTCACCATCACAGGATCAGCGGTATAGTATTTGGGATCAATGACAGATTGCCCGCTATAACTGAAATCCTTGCCGTTATAGGACTGCTGAAGATAGAGTGTATGTACTTTCGAGCTGTCGAGGCTTTTCAAGCTATAGCTGGTAACTGACGAGTCAACCACTGTCCAGTTGCCTGGCTCTTCACCATCAATCTGATAGCGGAAAGTTGTTACTTTTGGGTCATCCAATCTCCAAACCCAATTCACCATTACCGGCTCAGCAAACAGCATTGCTGAGAACAAAACCAATGTCACAAGCAAAATGCAACGTTTTTTCATACGATCTTCTCCTATACAAACAATTCAATTCAGGAAAATTCAACGTCTATATTTATTATAATACGGTTAGCCATAAACAAATACAAGCTAAATCCAAAATAAGCAAAAAAGTAATACTATCAGCCACATAATACGCCATAATGAAGAAATAAGCTAGCGTGAGAGGGCCATGGATATGAAAATGAATATATTTCAATTAAAAACAATATGCTCTTTACGTAAGTTAGATAGAGGGTTTTCAGGTATATGTGCCTTTCTAAGGAAGGGCTATTCCAATTGAAAACACGAAGGATTCAAACCTATGGGATCTTGCTTACATATAAAAAAAGAGCCCATTGCTGGACCCTTCAGTAAAACACTAGGGGCACATTACAAGGAAAGACCCATGAAGACTCCAGCTGCCACAAATGTCGGAATGCTGTTGTAGTCAAAGAGGACATAGTGATATTTTGCATCCACACCGAGGGAGAACCAACGGTTGAACTGGTAGGCAATAGCTAGCTTGGCGAACCCACCATACACATAGGTCTCACCCTTCGTTGAGGTAAACTCAGGACCATAGGTTACGAATCGACCTCCACCAAGGTCCACTTCCAGCTTGCCAAACTGCATATTGAGCATGGGAGCGATAGAGGCCCTGCCAGCTTGAGTGAAGTAATCCATTGTCCCGTTGAAATCCGTCCCTATATGTTCAAGTGTACTGGTCCAACCATATGAGCTGTCGAGGAAAGGGGTATACGCAACGCCAATATCCAGACCAAGCCCAAAAATCCTGTTCATGCTCAGAATATTCTTAAACTTCAGATCGAGGGCAGCTTCCAAGTTGATCTGATGCAACGTTGGTGGAGCGGTGTATATGGGGTCGACCATGAAAGACCCATACGTACCGATGGCAATGGTAGTCTTGAACCTCTTGTCTGACTTAGCCACCATTTCTTCCTCAATGCTCGCTACTTCGACCTCTAGCACCTCTTCTTCTACCGCAAAGGCAGGCTTGGGGGGAGGGAGAGGCTTTACGGTAGACTTGGCACTTTCACTATATAGAACTCCATCGAACGATTGCTGGAGATAGAGAGTATACGCCTGCGACCCATCAAGGACCTCGGCTTCATACTTGGTGACTGAAGCATCAACCACTATCCACTGCTCAGGATCTTCGCCGTTAACTTGAAAACGAAAATTGGTAACCTTCGGATTGTCAAGCATCCACTCCCAACTCACATTCATCGGCGCAGCAAGCAAGGTTGCTGAAAAGAGCACTAAAGCAACCAGAACCATACTACATTTCTTCATCATTCATTCTCCTATTTTTATATATGTAACACTACTTGGATCAGCTTCTACTAGAAAATATAATACGGGTGTATAGACTACAATACAAGAATAATCACACAATCTTAGCATATAGTTGCTGAAACAGCGATTTCAAGAGAGATATTGCACTATCTTGTCCCTATATTGATGCATCACATGCGCTCTTTTACCCATCACAGACGTTAGGTGAAGGTTCTTCTTTGCAGTGTACAGCCACAGTTATCCAAACCACTTATTTCCATAGAAGGAAAACGCTAATTCAGCATCAAAAAAGAGCCCATTGCTGGGCCCTTT
>CAZGOK010000095.1:0-7358 GCA_964527665.1 uncultured Sphaerochaeta sp. | reverse complement strand
AAGAAACCTACTAACTATGGTCTTCAACTTCGCGAAAAGCAGAAGCTGAAGAGAACCTATTGTATGCTTGAGAAACAGTTCAAGCTAACTTTTGAAGAAGCTGTCAGAATCCCTGGAAAGACTGGTGAAAACCTCATTTCGTTGCTTGAGTGCAGACTTGACAACGTAGTGTATCGCTTGCATTTTGCAAGCAGTCGTAGCCAGGCCGCTCAGCTCGTAAACCATGGTCATATCCTGGTCAACGACAAGCGTGTGGACATCCCTTCTTACCGTTTGAAGCCCGGTGACGTTGTCACTGTCGGCCCCCACGGACAGAAGATGCTTACGATTAAGGAAAATCTGAAGGAATATACCAAGTCCGGAGTCTACCAGTGGTTGACGTTGGATGCGGATGCAATGAAGGGTACCTTTGTTGCCGTTCCCAGACGAAGTGAAGTCACCGAACTCGAAAAGATTAACGAGCAGCTGGTGGTCGAGTTGTATTCCAGATAAGGAGTAACCATGGCACGCAAAAACCTTCTGAAGGGCTTTAAGAAGCCCAAGGGGATTACCTTTGAACACAACGCAGTAGAGCCGAATTATGGACGATTTATTGCCTATCCTTTTGAGAGAGGCTTTGGTACCACAATCGGCAATACGCTGCGAAGGGTGCTTCTCTCATCAATCCAGGGGTATGCAGTCACTGCTGTGAAGTTCACCAGCTTTAATGAAGATGGTGTACCACATATGATTTCCAGTGAATTTGAGCAGCTCCCTGGTGTCCGTGAGGATATCTCGGATATTATTGCTGCATTGAAGAAGCTGAGGATCAGCATGCCTGAGGACTCGGAGGGAACAAACCTTCTCATCGAGTGTAAGGGCCCTGGCGTAGTGACCGGCGCAAACTTCGAGCGTGACCAGGTTGAGATCACCAACAAGGATCTGGTCCTCTTTACGATGATGGATGATGCCAACATCGAGATGGAGGTTCAGATTGACCTTGGTAGGGGCTATGTCCCGTCTGAAATCAACGAGAAATATATTGAGGAGATCGGGACTATCCCCCTCGACTCAACTTTCTCACCTGTCACTCGCGTCAAATATTCAATAGAGCCCACCAGAGTCGGCTATCGTAGTGATTATGACAAACTGACACTGGAAATCTACACCGATGGAACTATTGTTCCTCAGAATGCCTTGGCAGAAGCTGCGAAGATCGCGAAGGACTACTTCCAGATCTTTATTAACTTCGATGAGACACTGATCAGTAGCAATGATGAGGTAGATGAAGAGGAAGAGAGAGTCCGCAAGATTCTCAATACCTCCGTTGAGGAACTGGAGCTGACCGTACGGTCCAGCAACTGCCTCAAGAATGCCAACATCAGGACTATTGGTGATCTGACCAAGAAGACTGAGGAAGAGATTGCCAAGACGAGAAACTTCGGTAAGAAGAGTCTCTCTGAAATCAAGGATAAGCTTAAGGAATGGAATCTCAATTTTGGGATGACAGACTATAGTGTTTTGAAGACAGCAATCAGAGTCCCAGGGAACAAGGAAGAAGAGAATGAAGCATAGGATTGGATTCAATGCGCTGAACAAAACCTCCTCACACAGGAAAGCGATGAAGCGCAGTATGGTGACCTCACTGTTCCGATATGAAAGAATAGAGACCACCAAGTCAAAGGCTCTGGAAGTTCGCAGAATGGCTGAAAAGATGATTACTCGTGCAAAAGAGGACAGCGTTGCAAATCGCCGTCGCATTGCACGTGATATCAACGATGAAGCTGTCGCTGTAAAGCTCTTCACAGAGATCGCTCCCATGTTTGCCGAACGCAAGGGCGGGTATACCCGTATCCTGAAGACCGGCAATCGTCTTGGTGATGCAGCAGAAATGGTCATCCTTGAGCTGGTTGAAAAAACCTCCAAGCCCAGCAAGAAAGCTGACAAGAAGGCTGACAAAAAGGCTCCCAAGAAAGCAGCTCCTAAAAAGGCTGAACCCAGCACAAAGGCAAAAGCCGACGATGCTGAGAAGAGTGCAAAAGAGGACAAATAAGACTCGTTAGCGCACCTTCACCGAATCACTTGCCTGAAAGGGCTGAGCCGCTGTTGTAATGACGGCGGTTTTTTATTTTTCTGCCCTGTGTGATATGGCATTAGTATGAAATATTATGTCATATCGCATGTATTTCATTACTATAAGACTAGTTTTTGCTGATAATGTACCTTGACAATTACTACATCCGTTCGTATGATTGTAACATTACAATAGGGGGTAGTATATGAATATTATACTAACTATCCTCCTTAGTTGTTTTATTGGTATCATCTTAGGTTGGTTAAGCCGTTGGCTGTTTGCGAAATTTAAGCTTACCTCGGTCGAACAGAGAGCTGTCAGACTGAATGAGGAAGCAATAAAGGAAGCGGAAGCGAAAAGCAAAGAGCTTTTGCTTGAGACTCGTGATCAGTTGTTGAAAGAACAACAGCAGCAGGAACGAGAGGCTAGAGAAAGGCGAAGTGAATTGCAGCGCTCGGAAAGACGACTCTTGCAGAAAGAGGAGAACATCGAGCACAAGCAAGCCGAATTGGATGCTATCAGAAAGCAATTGGGAGATCGGGAAGCTAGACTTGTCGAGATGGAGCTTGAGGTTGTAGCGAAAGAAAACAACCTATTTACTGAAATTGAACGCATAGCAGGCATGAGCTCGGAAGAGGCGAAGAACACGATCATGGAGAGCATGTATAACGATGCCCGACGTGATGGACAGGTGATGATCAATAAGATCGAACAGGAAGCACAGCTTTCTGCCGATAAGAAGGCACGCGATATTGTGGTTACCTCAATTCAGCGCCTTGCTACTGAGGTTACCGGAGATGTCACTATCAGCTCTGTGAGCTTGCCTAGTGACGAGATGAAGGGAAGGATCATCGGCCGTGAAGGACGAAACATCCGCACCCTTGAGACGCTCACCGGCGTTGATGTCATCATCGATGATACACCGGAAGCTGTTGTCATCTCGTGTTTTGATCCTGTGCGCAAAGAAATTGCCCGTGTGTCGTTGGAACGGTTGGTCCAGGATGGAAGAATCCACCCTGCCAGAATTGAGGAAGTGGTCAATAAGGTCACCAAGGAAATTGGCAGGATAATCGCCGATGAGGGTGAGAAAGTCATCTTCGAACTTGGTGTGCACAACATGGGTCCTGAAACCATCCGTGCTCTTGGAAGGCTCTATTTCCGAACCAGTTATGGGCAGAACGTGCTCAATCACTCCAAGGAGGTTGCTATCCTCTCAGGAATGATCGCTAGTGAGGTCGGTGCCAATAGTGAGCTCGCAATGCGAGCAGGTCTGTTGCACGACATAGGTAAGGGTATTGAGACTGAAAGTGACGCTAACCATGCTGAGCTTGGCTCTGAGATGGCAAAACGCCTTGGGGAAGATCCTCGGGTTGTCAATGCCATCCTTGCCCATCACAATGATACCGAACCCACTACCATTGAGGCGGTCATCGTACAGATAGCTGACGCCATCAGTGCGGCTCGTCCCGGTGCTCGTCGTGAAACGTTGGACAACTATATCAAGAGACTTGAGTCCCTTGAGCATATTGCTGAGAGTTTTCCCGGTGTGGACAAGGCATTTGCCATCCAAGCTGGTCGTGAGCTCAGGATCCTGGTCAACAATGAGCAGGTTTCCGATGATGGGGCCAAGGATATTGCCAAGGGTATTGCCAGTCGCATTGAGGCTGAGCTTCGTTACCCCGGCAGGATCAAGGTTACCATCATCCGTGAGATGCGGGTCGTCGAATATGCTAGGTAGGTTGTAGAGTGTCTGATTCGAAAACGCTTGTAGCCCTGCTGCTCGGGGATGTCTGCGGACAACCCGGATGCAGGGCGCTTTTTATGGGACTTGGCTCTCTGGTCAAGGACTATCGTGCCGATATGGTCATCGTCAATGGCGAGAATGCTGCCAATGGCTTTGGCCTTTCGGCCTCCCTTATGGAACAGTTCTTTTCCCTTGGAGTCGATGTCATCACCAGTGGGAACCACATCTGGCAGCAGGATGACCTGCGTGGCCACCTCGATAGCGAGAAGCGCCTCCTGCGTCCTGCCAACTATCCTCCCCAAGCTCCTGGGCATGGGTCGGTGGTGGTGGACATCAAGGGGACCAAGGTGGCTGTCCTCAACCTGCAAGGACGCATGCAGATGCCTGCCATCGACTGCCCGTTCAGGGTCGGGATGGAGCATGTGCAGAAATTGCGCAAGCAGACCCCGCTCATCCTGGTTGACTTCCATGCGGAGAATACCGAAGAGAAGGAGGCCCTGAGCCTCCACCTCGATGGGCAGGTCTCTGCCCTGGTAGGGACCCACACCCATGTGCAGACCGCCGATGAGAGGATCCTCCCCAAGAAGAGCGGGTACATCACAGACCTCGGTCTGTGCGGTCCTTCCGATAGTGTCATCGGTTCCAAGGCCGATATCTCCATCGCCCGGCAGCTCACCCAGATGCCGATGCGCAGCGAGATAGCGGATACCCCGCCGGTCTTGCAGGGAGTCTGCGTCACACTGGACATTGCAACAGGGCATACCTTGAAGATCGAACGGTTCAGTAGGAATTTTCTCATCTGATGAAACAGAAGAAGCGACCGCTGTTGCAGCTGCTGGTGACCCACTATGGAAAGCAGTACACCAAAGACCAGCTTACCGCCTTCATCGCCTGTAGGAATGTCTATGCCGATGGGGAGCTCTCCACCGACCCCAGGCAGCTTTTCGCTGAGGAGTGTACGCTCTCGCTCAGCTTTGAGCAGTACGTCTCCCGAGGCGGGTATAAGCTTGAACATGCCTTGGATCAGTTCGGTCTCTCCGTTGATGGGCTGGTCATGCTCGATGCCGGCTCCTCCACAGGGGGGTTCACTGACTGCCTGCTGCAACGGGGGGCTCGATTGGTACACAGTGTCGATGTTGGCTATAACCAGCTGGATTGGCGCCTCAGAACGGATGAGCGTGTTCGGGTTCTTGAAAAGCAGAACATCATGACCCTTGAAACCCTTGATCCTCCCCCCCAAGCTGCCGTGTGCGACCTCTCGTTCCGATCCATCGGAGAGGCTGCATCACATATCCTGGCCCTTTGTGGCAATACCTGGCTGGTTGCTCTCATCAAGCCACAGTTTGAGGTCCCCAAGGATTTGGAAGAGTTCACAGGGGTCATCACCGACTCCGCCTTGCTTGTGGATGTCATGCTCACCGTCCGTTCCTTCCTCGCTCAAGAGGGCGTAGGGATCCATGCCTTGGCCCTGAGTCCGCTGACCGGGCACAAGGGAAACAGGGAGTTTCTTGCCCTGTTGAAGCTATCGGATGGCTTGGACGAACCCTCGTTTAGAGTACGCCTGCAAGAGGCTCTCCTTCAATAAGCAGGACAATGTCCTTGACTTGGGAAAACCCCTGTGCAGTCCTTCTTAGCTGTTCATACGCCTTATGTAATTCCTCACTCTCCATAAAATGCCGGCTCAGGTCGATATAGAGCACTTTGTTCGAGAGCGTAATCCCCCGCAGGGTTGTCCTGGGCTCGATCAGGGAGACCGCCCCCTCCTTGAGGGCTTGCCCCTTCGCACCGGAGAGCAGGCTCTCAAAGGTATCATGATAGGCTGATCCTCCCTGCCTGTCCTGGCCCTGGATGAAAGGGTGGAGCTCTCCATCAGAGGTGTAGAACCACACCCTCGCCATGTGTTGCTCAGTTTTTCCCGGTATGTCCGAGGCGGCGCTGAGAAGGGAGAGGACCCCGCTTTGGCCGATGGCGACGCGTACGAGCGGAAGCCCTATGACAAGGGTCGTAGCGGTAAAGATACCCCAGATTCCCAAGAGGATGAGCGTATGTTTGCCCCCCCCTGTCCCTTTTGGTGTTTTTGCTTTCCCTTCATTGTCATGCATAAGGCCATTCTAGTGGAATAGGTGTTGGGTTTCCAGCTTTACATGGGAGGATAAAGCCCGTATAGTACATTACATATGAGGATATTCAAGGGTATAGCAGCTTCAGAGGGGCTCTCCAAAGGAAAAGCCCTCTTGCATGTACGCTCTTCCATGGCGGCTGAAAAACAGCATATCATGGCGTGGGGCGTGCAAGAAGAGTTGCAGAAGTTTCGTACAGCTGTAGGGCAAGCAAAAAAGGCGTTGGAAGAACACCAAGGCCCTGAGATTTCAGCTGAGCCTGCAGAGATTCTGCAGACACACCTGATGATGCTCAGTGATCCCGAATACCTTGGCCAGATCGAGGAGTACATCTCCACAAACCTGGTATGTGCCGGGTGGGCTGTGGAGTCGGTGACCAATAGCATGGTCGCCCTGCTCGAGGACTCCCCTGATGAGATGCTCAAGGAACGAAGTGTCGACTTCAAGGATGTATCGCTTCACCTGCTTGACGCCTTGACCAAAAGAAACAGGCGTACGGTGAAGAATCTTACCGAGGATGTGATCCTGGTCGCTGATTCGCTTATGCCTTCCGAGCTGTTCTCGATGGATAAGAAACATATCATCGGCATCGCCTTGGATGGGGGGGGAAGGGCAAGCCATGTGGCTATTTTGGTCAGGGCTTTCAATATCCCCTCAGTCATTGCCTTGGGAACCGCTTCGCTGAAGGTTCGTGACGGCGATGAGATCATCCTGGATGGAAACTATGGCGAGGTTGTCATCAGGCCCGACCTGACGGCAGCTCAGAACCTGAACGAGCGGTATGCCCGCTGGCAGGAGCATGAGCAAGAGCTGCGCCAGATGATCGACCTGCCTACTATAATGACTGACGGCCATGAGGTCCTGCTCAAGACCAATATCCAGACAGTCTGCGAAGTTGATGCGGCCAAGGAGGTGGGCTCCTCAGGAGTCGGCCTCTTCCGCTCGGAGTTCCTCTTCATGGATACCAAAGGGGGCTCCACGGAGCAACAGCAGTTTGAGGCTTACCGTGAGGTGGTCCAGGCTATGGCACCACTGCCGGTTACCATCCGCACCATTGATGTCGGTGGGGACAAGGTCGTATCGGGGATGGGCATTGATGAGAAGAACCCCATCCTTGGCTGGAGGGCCGTACGGTTCTGCCTTTCACGCAAGGATATCTTCACCGTCCAGCTCCGCGCCCTGCTTCGGGCCAGCGTATATGGAAAGCTGAGGATCATGTTTCCCATGATAAGCGGTGTGGAGGAATTGAACGCAGTCCTGCATCTTTTTGAACATGTAAAGGAAGAGTGCAGGGTTGAGCAAATTCCCTTCGATCCTGATATTCAGGTCGGCACGATGATAGAGGTCCCCTCTGCAGCGTTATGCGCCGATATTCTCGCTAAGAAAGTGGATTTCTTCTCTATCGGAACCAATGACCTGATCCAGTATACCATTGCTGTCG
>CAZGOK010000094.1:0-7396 GCA_964527665.1 uncultured Sphaerochaeta sp. | reverse complement strand
TTCATCCTGTTCTGCAAGACTCTTGCCTTGCTGTAGTGTTTTGGTTCATGGTCAGCAAAAACATATATCCTTTTATAAAGAAACATGCCTTACCGCCATCTGTCTACCCATTATAGTGCATACTGCTCTGCCAGCTTCAGCAATGGGGCCACATCCCCCTTGGAGTACTCTCCTGGGGTAATGAACGGTATATCCGCTGAAGGAGGGAGGACAACCTTGAGGCCTAAGGCCTCGCAGGCGAACTCCCTGTAGCGCGAAGATGAGAGGTGCGTAATTCCGTACGGACCCCGCGTCTCGAACAACCCTGCAAGAGGATTGGTCGTGCGCTTGGCAACTGCTTCATCCGACTCAAGGCTCCTGATCAATGTCGCTACAGTCTTGATGAGCAAATCAAGCAACAGCGGTGATACAGGGTCTGAAGGCGGCAGCTCATCGGCCAGTTCTTGTTCCTTAATGCATACGACCTGAGGTATGAAACTCCCTGGGAAAGGTAGGATAGGGAAGAGCAACTCGGAATCTGCCCCGCCGACCTCTAGGTACGGACGCCAAAAGGAAACTGGATGATGATCTGTCGGAGGCGAACATGCAGGGTCGTAGATTGGATCTGACGACACCTTCATAGCCACCTGTCGGACCACTTGGGAATCGGCATAGAGCCGAAACGCCGCATAGTCTGGAAACAGTCTAGCCAGTAGCTTTTCGAGCCTTCCTTCAAATACCGAAGGGTATTCGCTGATCAGGCCCCGGTCTGCTGTGCTTTTCAAAGAACGCTGCAACATATCGGGTCGGTGACCAAGGATGGCTCTGCCATGGTTTTGAAAAAAATCTATATATCGAAGCCCATAACGGTCATACAAGTAGAACGACCGTGCACGGACAACGATAGGCATTGTATAGCGTTCGCCATCAACATGTCTAGTATCTTTCAACCCTTCAAGCATCTCATTGCCCCCCTATTTTCTCAAGTTGGGCAAATTTACTGATGAAAGTAGCCTTGGCACCCCCTACAAAATTCACATCAATGACCTCCCGGTCACCACTTTGCTTCAGGGTAACCACCTCACCCTCACCATACTTGTCGCTGTAGACCTTCTGCCCGAGGGGGAACAGGCTTACCCCCTCCTCCTGGACATGACGCTCCTCCATGGTGAAACTCTTTGCCTTGGCGCCAAAGCCCTTTTGGATAAGGGCACCACCGGAGCCACCCCAGCCGGTGCTGTTCACCGTCTCTGAGGTGCCTTGGCTCTTGGAACGCTTTTCGCCGAGGCTGCCAAGCCCACGGTAGGGACCGCCCTCGGTGAGGGCGTCCAGTGTACCTGGCCTGATCCCATCAACGGCAACCTGGTGGGAAGGAATTTCATCGATAAAGCGGCTTGGGTGCTGGAAACTGGTCTTTCCCCAGATCTTCCTCGCCTTTGCACACATGAGATAGAGCTGCTTCCTGGCTCTCGTGACCGCAACGTAGAAGATTCTGCGCTCCTCCTCAACATCGTCGTCACTTTCGCTGGAGCGACCAGGGAAGAGCTCCTCCTCAAGGCCTGCGACAAACACCCGGTCAAACTCCAGGCCCTTGGTGTTGTGCATGGTGATCAGGGTCACACCCTTCTTGTCCCTGGGGTCCTCCCTTCCCAAGGTGGTGGGGTCGAGGCACAGCTGTTCAAGGAAGAGCAGCAAGCCATCGCGGGAGGAGTCATAGGAGGCAAGGGCGTTGACCAGGGCCTCCAGGTTATCGACTTTACCTGTGCTGTTCAGGTTGTCCACCTTCTGGTAGAGCTCAAGCAGGCCTGACTCCCTGATCATGAAGTTGGCACAGTCGACCAATTCCTCGCTATCCATCATGCGGTTAGCATGCTTGTAGAGCTCCAAAAATGCTGCTGCACCACTTTTTGCCTTGTTGGACAGCGTACCCGATCGTACTGCAAGTTCCAGCATCCTGAAAATATCGCCATCGGCTTGGAGTGAGTAGGAAAGGATCGTCTCAAGGCTGCTCGCCCCGATGCCGCGGGTGGGCTTGTTGATCATGCGCTTGAAGTTCACCTCATCCTTGCTGTTGGTCAGTAGGAACAGCAAAGCCAGGGCATCCTTGACCTCCTCGCGGTCATAGAACTGCAAGGCCCCTACCACCTTGTAGGGTATGCGCATCCGCTTGAAGGTCGTCTCAAATGCAACAGACTGGGCGTTGGTCCTGTACAGGACGGCACTGCCGTCATAGTTCTTATCCTGCAGCAGGATGTTCCCCACGCGCATGGCCTCATCGACCTCATCCTGCACATACATCAGGTTTGGCTTGGAGCCCTTGGTATTGGCGGTCCACAGCTTCTTCTCATGGCGGCCCTTGTTGTTCTTGATGACAGTGTTTGCTATGTCCAGGATATTCTGTGTCGATCGGTAGTTCTGTTCGAGCTTGACCGTCTTTGCCCCGGGGAAGACATCGGGAAAGGAGAGGATGTTCTGCACCTCAGCCCCTCGGAAACGGTAGATGCTCTGGTCATCGTCGCCGACAACACAGATAAAGGTGGAAGGTCCGACCAAACGCCTGAGCAGCTCGAACTGCGCAATGTTGGAGTCCTGGTACTCGTCGACCAGGATTACGCTGAAGCGGTTGTGCATCCACGCCTGTACATCGGGTTTTGCATCGAGCAACTCGATGCTGCGCCCTATCAGGTCGGCAAAGTCCACATTGCCTACGCGGCGCATCTTATCCTCATACGCCTCAAACATACGCGGGAAGGTTGCATCAGCTTTCAGGGAAGAGAGATTGCCCTTGCAGGTGAGGCCGCGGTCCTTGGCGTAGGATATCTTGCGCATGACAGGGTCTAGCTCACGCTTCTTGAAGTTGGGGTAGCAGGAGGCGAGCAGGGAGAGCGAATCATCATCGTCATAGATGGTGAAGTTGGAAGCGAGGCCTATCTCCGAGCCGAATCTCCTGAGAAACCACGCCCCGAAGGAGTGGAAGGTGCGGATGGTGACATCCTTGGAGACCTGCTCATCATCCACTATCGCCGTTACGCGGTCGCGCATTTCCTTAGCCGCCCTGTTTGTAAAGGTGACGGCAAGGATCTTATAGGCGGGGATGCCCAGCCTTTCTATACAGTAGGCGATCTTGGTGGTGATGACCCGCGTCTTTCCTGAGCCGGCACCGGCAAGCACGAGCAGTGGCGCGCTGTTTTCCAGCACCGCCTCCCTCTGGTCTTCGTTCAACTCTCCGAGCAAGTGATCAATATCAGCCATCTGTGCGCTCCACTAGGACAGCTTCCAGGTCAATGCCCTTCACTGCACGAATTCCACATTTCACTACGGATCCGGGGACAAGGTTGTGCCCCATGACTACCGTAAGACCATCGACTTCAGGAGCCTGGGAGTAGATTCTTCCAATCGCCAGGTCTTCCTGCTCTATCTTCTCTTCTATCAAAACATCATACTCCTTGCCCACAAACTGCTCTAGGCGGGCCTCTGTAATACCCTGTTGCAGTTTTTCAAGCCTCTTTTGGAAGGCCGCGGCCGCCTTGTGCGCCTTTGCATGCTCCTTCTGGTTTCTCAGGCCATAGGCCTTGGTACCCTCCTCCCTACTATAGAGGAAGGAGCCCATCCAATCGAGTTGGGCTTTCTCGATAAAGGAGAGCAACTGATCGAAAGCCTGCTCATCCTCACCGGGATACCCTAGCAGTATCGTCGAACGCACCACAGCGCCGGGAACCTGTGCCCTGATGGATTCGATCAGGGAGAGGTAGCTCTCCATTGTCCCGGTCCTGCCCATGCTCCTCAGTATCGGAGTCGAAGCATGCTGGAAGGGGATGTCAAAATAGGGAAGCACCTTGGGGTTGTCTACAATGAACTGCGGCAGTTCAGGGGGAAACGCATCAGGATGGATATAGAGCAGGCGAACCCTGAACTCCCCTTCAAGGGAGACAAGGCGGGCGAGCAGGTCCATAAACCTGCTTGAGCCATCATCAGAATCTGTTCCATAGGCAGCGAGGTCCTGGGCTATGAGGTTCAGCTCCCTGATGCCCGTACCTATCAAGTGCTGTGCATCCTTGAGGATCATATCCATGGGACGCGAGCGCAAATTGCCTCTGATAATGGGTATGGCACAATAAGCACAACGGTGGTTGCACCCCTCGCTTATCTTCAGGTAGGCACTTCCGGGAAAGTTGAGCAGTTCGTCGCGCTCGTACACCTCGTTCGCTACCGGCGGGTAGGCATAGGTTTCCACCACCCTCTCCCCGTTTTCCACCCTACGCACCACATCCCCTATCTTTGAGAGGTCGCGGTTACCAAAGATGGCCGAGGCTTCGGCGAGTTCGCCCGAGAGTTCATCTGCATAGCGCTCGGCCATGCAGCCGGTGAATAGAATCTTAGCTTCGGGGTTGCTCTGATGGAGCGAAAAGAAGGATTCGATGGACTGCTCGCGCGCGCTTTCTATGAATCCACACGTATTCACCAGCATGATGTCAGCCTCTGAGGGGTCGTCCGTCCGTATATAATCATCTTGGGCAAGAATCTTCAGCATGGTCTCGGCATCAACCTGATTCTTCGAACAGCCAAGGTTCTCCAGATATAGTTTTTTCATTATTTCTCTCTCCTGCGGCCAGAGGCCACTGTTGTACCCTACCATACATAGTGTGGGGAGTAATACAGTTCCCTAGGCATCTGTGCATATTGACAAAACGTATCCATCCGTATAAATAAAACAACGAAAGGGGTTTTTAACTGCTTATCCAACATGCCATTAAGCTTGTGGTGAGCCAGCTCATTTTGTATAAGCGTACCTATTCTTGCATAAATAAAGAAGTTGGTATAGTATCAGAAACACTGCATGACAAAAGGCGGGAGCCCCATTCTCCATGCAATCCAATCTCACAAGAGGAAGCGAATGACAAAATATATCATAAATCGACTTTTAGGGATAATCCCCACGCTACTGATCATCATAACGCTCAGCTTCTTTATTGTCCGTGTTGCCCCGGGAGGGCCGTTCGCAGGCGAACGAAGCCTTCCTGAAGTGGTCAAACGCAATATTGAAGCGAAATACCACTTGAATGAACCGCTTATCCAACAGTATGGAAGATATATGTTTGATATTTTGCGTGGGGACCTCGGGCCCTCCTTCAAGTACAAGGACTATGATGTCAACTACTACATCTTCAACAGCCTTCCCAAATCCATAGTCCTGGGCATGTGCGCCATGGCCCTGGCCCTGGTGTTCGGCATATCGGCAGGCATCATAGCGGCAGTGAAGCAGAACACGTGGATAGACTACCTTAGTATGGGGGTGGCGGTGATAGGTATATCAGTGCCGCTGTTTGTCATTGCACCGGTACTGCAGCTAATATTTGCCATGAAGCTCAAATGGCTTCCCACCAGTGGTTGGTACACCACCGGGGAGGGATACCTCACCATCATATTGCCTGCAGTCTCGCTCTCCTTTGCCTACTTTGCAAACATAGCGCGCCTGACGCGCTCATCCATGCTGGAGACACTACGCAGCGACTACATCCGCACAGCCAAGGCCAAGGGGATGAAAAACTCCACCATCATCTTCAAGCACGCGATGAAAGGGGCCATGCTGCCGATCGTCAGCTATCTGGGACCTGCCTTTGCAGGAATCATCACCGGCTCGATCGTAGTTGAACAGATTTTCCGTGTCCCAGGTCTGGGCAAATTCTTCATACAGAGTTCCTTTAACCGGGACTACACCCTGATAGTCGGTGTCGTCATTGTCTATTCGATCATCCTGGTGATAATGAACTTTGTCGTGGATGTCGTATACGCACAGCTTGACCCCCGAATCACCTACAAATAGGAGTGACCTCATGCTAGCTAACATTAAGAAAAAAGAGGCGCCCCTCAACGAATTCAACCAGGTGGTCGCTGGAAACAGCCTTACAAAAGACGCCTGGAGACGACTGAGGAAGAACAAGATGGCCGTGGCGGGAATGATAATTGTCATCATCTACTCCCTGCTTGCAGCCTTTGCCATGTTCCTTCCCATCCACCCCTATGACGAGATCATCCTTGATCACCAGCACCTCAGGCCCACATGGAGCCAGACTGCCGGGGACCTGATGATGGAGACCAAACTTGAAGACCTCTATTTTAAGGCTTGGAGGGGCGGAAGCTTGGTGGTGACCGAGGCCCAGTCTGCCCAGATAAAGAAGTGGATCAAGGACAACGAGACCAACAAGGTCTGGAACTTCTGCCTAGAAGAGGGAGAAAGGCAGCAAGAAGCGGGGACATTCTCCTTCAGCGATGCTGACAAGCGTACCATCGAACGGTTGCAAAAAAGTATTGAAACGGAGTTCCTCATCTCAGTGGAGAAGATTTTCTGGAAGGATACGCAGAGTGGAAAAACTCAGAATCTTGCAAAGATGTCCTATGAGGAGATTCTGCCCGTATATGCAGCAATCAACAATATTGATGTAGCCAAGGTAGAGGAGCAGATATTGGTGGAAGTGCGTGCCCAGCAGATGAACACCATCAAGGGAAGCAACCCCGGCCTGACCGATGAGGAGTACATGGCCTCCTTGGATATGGAGATGCTGAGCCTAGGAAATAAAGGCATCGCCTCTTCGGGAAAGCTCAACCTCCTGGGTAAAATCAAGACAATCATCACCAGAAGCACAGAAAGAACCCTCAAGCAAGAGATAAAGGATGGGACTGTCAACTTCCCCATCGACAAGAAGGTTGTCATCAGTGAGAACCTCTCGGCAGATATCGAGGCTACGAAAAAGCACAACCGCCACTATCTTCTGGGAACGGACTATAGCGGAAGGGATATGCTCAGCCGCATCATCTATGGAGGACAGATTTCCATTCTGATCGGCCTGATCGGAACGCTTACCAGTGTGCTCATCGGTATTGTGGTGGGAGCCCTTGCCGGCTACATGGGAGGGAAGGTTGACTTCTTCCTCATGCGCCTGGTCGACATCATGTACGGCCTGCCCTACATGTTGCTGGTCATAATATTCATGGCAATTTTTGGAAGGAACATCATGAACCTCTTTGTCGCCCTTGCGATGGTGAGCTGGCTTACCATCGCACGTATGGTTCGCGGGCAGATCATGAGTTTGAAGAACAGCGAGTTCGTTGAAGCTGCAAGGAGCATGGGGGCATCCACAGGGAGGATTATCTTCCGTCATATGGTACCCAACTCTCTTTCGGTAATCATCGTCTACTCATCCTTGAGGGTCCCTGCCTTCATTATGCAGGAGTCTTTCCTCTCCTTCCTCGGCTTGGGTGTCCAAGCTCCATACGCCTCCTGGGGCTCCCTTGTAGGTGATGCGGTAAACGGCATGACACTCTATCCATGGAAGCTGGTATTCCCTGCCATAGCGATGACCATATTCCTCTTTGCCATGAACTTTTTCGGTGATGGGCTCAGAGATGCTTTCGATCC
>CAZGOK010000093.1:0-7407 GCA_964527665.1 uncultured Sphaerochaeta sp. | reverse complement strand
TGTCATGCTGCGTAGGATGTGTCCTATCTGCTTCATATGGCCGCTGAAGGTGGAGAGCTCCTCTTCGATGCTCTGCTCATCCCCTATATCTGTATAGATGTTGTCGAACAGGGGAAGCGTCGATCCATCCTTTGCCGGGATGAAGCCACAGAACTGGTTCAGCAGGGCCATCAGGCCCACCGTCTTGATGGTGACGGTCTTCCCTCCGGCATTGGGTCCGGAGATGACCACAGCCTGCACCTTGGGTGAGAGCTCTACGGTGACAGGAACCGCCTTCCTGCCCAGAAGGGGGTGACGGGCACCGAGCATCGAGAAGTGGTCGCCTTGGAGGTTCACCCTTGTAGCCTGGGTGTCAAAGCTGTAGCGTGCTGCAGCAAAAAGGGCGTCTGTCGACCCCACCATGGCAAGGAGGGCGAGCAACTCCGCTTTGCTCTGGCGTGCCTGCCCATCGAGTTGGGCAAGCAGCTTCGCTATCTCCACCAAGATCTGGTTTTCAGCCATCACCACCGAGTTGTTCATCTCAACGAGCCTGTAGGGCTCCATAAAGACGGTGGCCCCGGATGAGGAGGCGCTGCTGATGAACCCCTCCACTTCACTGCGACGGTCATTGCGTACAGGGATGACCACCCTTCCATCGCGGTAAGAGCTCTGGTCGCTTTGCATGGCATCTTTTTTCGTCTTCATGAACTCATTGCAAAACCTGGTGCGCTCCCCTTTGGCCTGGTCCACCTGCCTCTTCAGAGCCCGTATGGCAGGGTGGCCATCCTTGACCTCTCCAGATTCGTCCAAGATCGTATGTATGCTCGCCTTCAGCGCAAGCAGGGATGGCTCTATGGCAAGGCCAAGGGAGCCATGGATGGGAAGAAGCGGTCCGCTGTTGTCCAGGTTCTGGTTGCAGTACTGTAAAAAAAGTTCGGCACTGCCGATATAGTGGGCAAGCGCCATAAGAGCCTGCCCGTCAAGGACGAGCAGGGGGTTTTCCAGGATGGGAAGGGCTTCGCCAAGGTCTGCAAAGGAGCGGGGGATCCCCCCATTGGGGTGTCCTATCAAACGATAGAAGGATGCAACCTTATCCTGGCGTTCAGCCAAGGAATCCTTGTCTGTAAGGAAATGTAGTGTAGAAAGCTTTTGGAAGCCCTCCCTGCTGAGGGCACACCCCTGTATCTTCTCAAGGACAGAGAGAAAGCCCAGATCTTCAATACTCTTCTTGTTCATGCTTTTCCATATTTCTATATCGTTCGCGGCTCTGGTCGCTCTTTCCCATCCATTCAGGGCCCTTCACATCCAAGGATGCGAGCATCCTCAGATAGCTGTCATAGCGGTCGTGGTGGATCGCTCCCTCCTCAAGGAGGCGCTTGACCTCACAGTCAGGCTCCTCGTCATGCAGGCAGTGGTCGAATGCACACTTCTTCGAGGGCTCGACAAACTCAGGAAAGGATTGCGCGATCCTTTGGGGATCTCCATGGGGAACCAGGATCTCGCGCACACCTGGGGTGTCAACCAGGGTAAAGTCAGGGCCTTCTATCATCAGCGAGTAGTTGGTGGTATGCCGCCCGCGGTTATACTTTTCGCTGATCTCCCCTATCTTCTGATCTACAGAGAGTATCCGGTTGATGAGGGTGGACTTGCCAACCCCGCTTTGGCCGATGAAGGCCACAGTCTTGCCTTTCAAGAGAGCGACAAACTCAGGCAGGCCTTCACCGGTGAGGGCACTGACCCCCCTGATGGTATAGCCGAGCTTGTTGTACAGGGCAAAGCGCTCAAACTCATCCTCTGTTAGCAGGATGTCGCTCTTGTTCATGACTATCATCACATCCACACCGATGCTGCACGCAATGACGCGGTCGATGAAGCGAGGGCGGAAGGGGGGGGAATCTGCACTGCAGACACAGACTATCATATCCATGTTCGCGACAACGGTCTGGTTGCTGCTGCCCTTGATGTTCCAACGCTGAAAGCAGTTGGTACGCTCAAGGCGCTCGAGGATGAGCCCTTCAGCGGTTCCCGTAATGACAAAGGAGACCCTGTCCCCGACAGCCAGGGGGTTGTACTCATGGAAGCCGGTATCAAGCTGCTTGCCCTTGATGCGGCAGAGGTAGCTCTCCTCCCCTTCCCTAACGGTGTATATGTTGCTGATTCCTCTGGTGACAAGTCCTGTGTGTTGCTGCATGATTGTACTGTACTAGCAAAGAGCCCACCTTGACAACTCTCTGAGATTTGATACTGTTACCCTATGTTTAACTTCACCACGTGCGCGCACCCTACATGCAATACCTACATCTGCGGAGAAGGGCCCTTCTGCTTTCGCCACAGCCCGAACAAGGATGAGCTGTACAGCTCCTGCATCGCCTCCCTGCTCGGGGAGGAGGATGTGCTGGACCTCTCCCTCACCGGAGGGGAGTTCGAGGACCTCACCATCCCCAAGAAGGGGTTCATCTCGTCGAACATGGCGTGGTGCACCTTCAGGAATATCGACTTTTCCGAGTGCACCTTCATCACCAGCTTCTTTGACTTCTGCCTCTTTGAAGGGTGCCGTTTCAACAACATCACCAGCAGGTACTCCATCTTTTCGGGCAGCAAGATGATACGGTGCGACTTCAGCGGTTCGAACCTGACCCACACCAATTTCGTCGGTGTAGATACGCTGTACTGTAACTTCGGGGACTGTGACCTCTACTACTCGAACTTTGGTACAAGCTACCTCAGGGATACGGACTTCATCGACTGCAACCTCAAGAAAGCCGACTTCGCCCACACAAACCAACGCAGGGTATCCTTTCGGTACTCCAACTACGAGGAGGCACACCATTGAGGATATACCAGCATTTTTCTGTTGTGGGATTCTGCAACACCTATCTCATAGGCTCAAAAAAGGGCAGCGATGCGATCCTCATTGACCCCGGTCATGTGGACAATGAACTGATACACCTGATCGAATCCAACGAGTTCAAGCTCAAGCATGTACTGTTGACCCATCGCCACAAGGCACATACAGCGGGCCTTGGCACCTTGGTGAAGATATACAACCCCACCATCTACGCCTCAGGCTTTTCGTCGTACGAGTTTCCGGTCAAGCCCATCAGCGACCACCAGGTGCTTAGCATGTGTGACTTGGAGGTTGAGGTCATCCATGTCCCCGGGCACAGCCTGGACAGCCTGGTCTACAAGATAGACCACGCCCTGTTCACCGGGGACACCCTGATGTGCGGGCGAGTGGGATCGACAGAGGGGTACCGCGAACAAGCGCTGTTGCTGCAGTCCATCTGGAAGCGCCTGATGAGCCTCGATGAGAACATCCTGCTCTTTCCCGGCCATGGGACAGCAAGCAAGCTGCGCATAGAACGCATGTTCAACCACCAGCTGCTTGAGCTCGGTGCCATTGCCAAGGAGAGACAGAACTGGCGCGATGATGAGTGAGCATGCCTAACCATGAAAAAGATATAAAATAAAAAATGTATAGTTCAACTACGGTAAGGTCACTTCCGATCCCCTTTCACATACTCCAGGAACCGTGAAGGCAGACTCGATCGGAAGGTCAGGCGCTTTTGGGTAACAGGATGATCGACTTCCAGAAGCAAGGCATGCAGCATGAGGGAGGTCCCATCAGCCTTGCCGTAGATTACATCCCCGATCACCGGGTGGCCCAGCGACGTGAGGTGCACCCGTATCTGGTGGGTCCTGCCTGTGTGGATGTTGATCCGCAGCAGTGCAAACCCAGCAAACTGGCGCAACACCCTGTAGTGGGTAAGGGCGGTTCGCCCCTCTTGAGCGCTACAGGAGACAAACCGTTTGCGGTTGCGGCTGTCGCGCTTGATATTGGTCTGTATGCTCCCCTCAACTCGGGAGAAATTCCCCTTTGCCAGGGCAATATAGGTCTTGGTTGTGGTGTGTGCCTTGAACTGGGCGAGCAGCGACCGGTAGCTGTGAAGGTCGCGCGCTATGACCATGGCACCGCTTGTATCCTTGTCGAGGCGGTGGACAATGCCCGGCCTGATCTGAGGGGAGTCCAGGGAGGGCTCTTCGCCTTCCTCTGCATTGCCTTCTTTTTCCGCACAAATCGCAGCGAACTCCATCCCATAGCGACCGAGCAGGGCATTAACCACAGTGCCCTCATGGTGGCCTATGGCAGGATGGACGACCATGCCCTGAGCCTTGTTGATGGCAAGCAAGGAAGCATCCTCATACAGGATATCCAGGGGTATCGCTTGGGCTTGCAGCCCTTCAAAGACTTCGTCTGTGTAGGTGACAAGGATTACATCGTCTGTTTTGACAGGCTTGCCCTTTTTGGAAGGTTTGCCGTTGAGGAGGATGGTTGTATCCGGGGAACTGAGGACCGAGCGCCTGAACCCCTCTTGAGCTAGGTATGCATCAAGGCGCATGGACTGTTCAAGAACCCCTACGGTAAGGGTAAGACTCTGTTTGTTGATGGCCATCAGGGGTTCCCCACTTCACCGAGTATGTAGTCGGCTACGGCTATGCCAAGCGAAAGGCCACCTGCAATGGCGCCTTGGATCAGAATTTCATTCAGGGGATCCTTGGCAGGAATCCACCCGGCATTCTTTACCAGCGAGTAACCCAGGCTTGCCACTGCCATCGTGATGACAAAGGATCCGAAAAAGATGATCTCACCCCTTCTGAGCTTGTAGCTCCACAGGGGGAACTCATCCTCCTGGTAGGGCTCATAAGCGGGCAGGCTCGCACTTGCCAGGGGAACCAATGAGCAACAGAACAGGAGAAGAACAAACAGCAAGAGTGCTTTTTTCATCATTGCATCTGCCTCTTTCCGAACAGGCTCGTGCCTACCCTCACCATGGTGGCCCCCTCCCTGATAGCCAGGGGAAAGTCACCGCTCATCCCCATGCTCAGGGTGGAGAGGTCAAGATGGGGGTATCGGGCGATACAGGACATCTGCAGCTCCCTAAGGAGGGCAAAGGCTGTGCGCGTCTCCTTTTCCCCTCCACCAAGAGGCCCTATGGTCATAAGGCCCTGTACGGTGATGCCCGGCAGGCCATCCAAAGCATCAAGGGCTGCATAGAGGTCCCCCTCATGCTCAAACCCGCTTTTGGCATCTTCCTCACTGGTATTGTACTGCAGCAGGACTGGCATCCGCCTTCCCATTTCAACACAGGATGAGCTGATGCGCCGCGCTATCTTGAGCGAATCGACACTGTCGATGCCGTCGACAAGGGGGACGATCTTGCTGACCTTGTTGGACTGCAGGTGCCCGATAAGGTGCACCTTCATCCCAGCAGGACGGACGAGGGGGAACTTCTGCTCAACCTCCTGGACCCTATTCTCACCAAATAGCCTCTGTGAGCAATCAAACAAATCAAGGATCTCCTGGTAGGGGTGGGTCTTGCTCACCGCCATAAGGGTCACTGACGAGGCTTTGCGTCCGCTCTCTTGAGTGGCTCGCTCTATAGCTTCAAGGGTTTGGTCTAGTCGTTGCTGTGCTGTCATCGTTTCTTCCTTGTCATAGTTTCATTTGTCAATGCTTCATTTTTCATCAACGCTTTTTTCTCTGTTCTTTCTTCTTTTCCCGATAGGTGCGCAAGTTCATCTTCAGCAGCTCTAGTTGCAACCGCTGCTCTTCATTATTGGCTGTAACCGAGGGGAAAGCATTGAAAATCCACTTTGAACGCTTGGCAACCCTTGCCTTGAGCTCATCAAGCTCACGCTCAAGGCGTTCACCCAAACTTCTCAGTGAAGGGGTTGTCCTCTGTTTTGCAAGCAGTTCGATCCTCTCCTCCAGTTCCCTGGCCCGAGTCCTGAACTCGGCAAGCTGTCTCTGGAAAGAGGACATCCGGTATACACTGCTGGTTGTATCTATGGTAAGGACAATGAGCAGTACACTCTTTAGGGGATTGATCACATAGACGGGTATGCGCGATACCACAGAGATGATGAGCGGATGAAGAAAATAGGTCGCTGCAAGGCCCAGCAGGCCAAAGAGCGTTGAGTTGAGCAAGCAGACCCTGCCGTTGATATTGGCAAACTTCTTGGAGTAGTCCCACAGCTTGGTGTGGAAAATCTTTTCCAAAAGGAAGCTGGTCACATACTCCAAAGCGCTTGTCAACAGAAATGCCATGACGAAGACCACTATGGGGTGGGCATCAAAATACATGAGGGGGACCACCACAAGCAGGGCCCCAAAGCCATAGATGGGCAGATAGGGGCCGAACAGGAAGCCACGGTTGGTCAGTCTTCCATCAAGGATTCCGCAGTATGCGAGCTCACAGATGTAGCCGATCATCGCATAGAGGACAAAATAGAGGAAATACTGGTCAAACTGCATCATGACCTCCCAGTCGTTCCAACTATACCCAATAGGGCCTTAGCTGGGCAACACCACCGAAACTGTATTCCCTTTTCTTCGCAGGTGGATGATATAGATGCCCAAGGTGACCAGCACCAGTGAGATGGGGTACTTGATGTGCATGATGTCCTCTCCGAGCACCAGGGCCGAAAAAAGGGTGCCCGCTATCGGCACGATAAAGGTGAAGACGCTGACCTTTCCCACGGGGTGGAATTTGAGCACCTGTGACCAGAGGGTAAAGGCAAGGGCCGAGAGCAGGGCAAGGTAGCTCAGCACCAGAAGGCCAGGCAGTGTGACCACAGCGAGCTTTCCCCCGCCTCCAAGACCGATGACTATCAGCACCAGGCCTCCGAGGGTAAGGTTGTAGGAGGTGACTGCCAAGGGGCCGTCACTTTGGGTGATCTTCTTGTTGAAGACCGATCCGATGGCAAAACAGAGCTGGGAAACCAGCAGCATCCCCTCCCCGTTGAGGGAGAACCGAATCGATCCCTGCCCGAGTGTGGAGATGAAGATGCCAAAGACACAGACGACCGAGCCGACCACTTTCTGGGTATTGAGCTTGTCGTTGGTGAAGAAGAAGTGGGCGAGCACCACTGCATAGCAGGCTGAGACGGAGGAGAAAATGGTGGCGGCAGCCCCTGTGGTGTTTGCAACCCCAATGTAGGCAAAGAAGTACTGGGCTGTGGTCTGCACCAGGGCGAGGATCAGGACCCAATGGTAGTTCTGTTTTTTTATGGTCGGCAGTCTTTTGGTGGTGGCCACATGGTAGGCGACCAGCAACAGGCCAGAGAAGAAGAACCGGATACCGGCAAAGAGTATCTTGGAGCTTACACTGTCGCCTATGGAGAACAATTCGTAACCGACCTTGATCGTGGGAAAAGCTGTTCCCCAGAGCAAGTTGCAGAAAATAGCGATACCTATCGCCATTTTGGGATTTTCAAACAGGCTGCGTTTCATTCGTACCATCCTTACATATGAAAAGCGCACCCGATAAGGATGCGCTTTTGACCGGAGAGGGATTTGAACCCCCGACCAGTTGCGTGTAAAGCAACCGCTCTCCCACTGAGCTATCCGGCCGACAAACCAGAAAG
>CAZGOK010000092.1:6142-7430 GCA_964527665.1 uncultured Sphaerochaeta sp. | reverse complement strand
ACACCATCAGGGCGAACATATGCTGCATTGGATAGTCCACATATAACACAAAGGATCTTTGGAGGTTTTCCCTTAGGGTCTTGTTCAATGCTTGCCTTAATTCGTATGAGGTTTTTTGCTGCATTATCAATTTGATTGGCACCGAGCTTAATCTCGAAGGCTCCCCAGGAGCCGTCGGGCATTTCTACAACGGCATCTATCCCATTATTGTTATAGTCTTGATAATGGAACACTTTAGCATCATTTGCTTCAGCATATACCTTAAGATCACGTACACAAAGGGCCTCGAAAAGAAATCCTAGGGTCTCTAGATCAGCAAGAAGAGATCCTGGAGTGGCCCCCAAAAGGGCACATGCAAGAGAAGGATCGGAAAAATGTCTCTTCTCTGATTGTCTTACTCGTACCGAAGAGCGAATATTGGAGCTAAAGGGTTGCTGATTATCCAACAAGAACATCCTTTCAAAAAGATTTAGATATTCCGCTACAGTCTCTACTCCTATGTCTTCATCATCCTGTTCCTTAATATCCTTCTGTAAAGTTTTATTGGTTACCGATGTACTTTCATTTCTTGCTAATGATCTGAGAAGGAGTCGGATTTTTTTCAAGTCCCTCGTGATACCATCAACACGATTAACGTCATCTGCTATAAAAGCCTCAATATATTGTTGTGGAACAAGTTTAGCCAAATTGAAATCTAATCCTATAGTTCCAGGCCAACCACCACGAATGATTTGCTCAATGAGAAGGTGCAGACTGATTACACCCGTAAGTTCAGATTCTATTTGCTTATAGAACAAATCATGTAAAGATATTTTCCCTATGGAGACACCTGCTTCATACAAGGACATGGGCCGCATCCTGAGTTTTGCTATCCGTCCTGCCCCACTGTGAAAGATACCTTTGCGAACAGGAGTTGAGGATCCAGTAAGAATGAACTGCCTTTTTTCTCTCCGTTGGTCAACGGTGTATCGTACAGCATCCCAAATTGCTGGAACTTCTTGCCATTCATCAATGAGACGAGGTGTATCTCCGTCCAAGATGAGAGAAGGATCCATCAAAGCTAGTTTTCTGTTGCTGAAGTTACCTGCAGGAGCTCCAACAAAGAAACTGCTCTTGCAATGAAGCTCTGAAGTCATTGTTTTTCCAGCCCATTTTGGCCCTTCTATACAAATAGCACCAAAAGCTGAAAGATATTGGGACACTTTGGAATCTATTAATCGTGGCATGTAGGTCTTGGTGCTCATCAAGATTCTCCTTTGTCGTATTGAATTGTATCCCAACACGACTG
>CAZGOK010000092.1:0-6042 GCA_964527665.1 uncultured Sphaerochaeta sp. | reverse complement strand
TTGGTGCTCATCAAGATTCTCCTTTGTCGTATTGAATTGTATCCCAACACGACTGCTTAAGCATTCCCAACACGACTGATTAGGCAATCCCAACAAGACTGATTAGGAAATCTCTATAAGACCAAGCCAAACTTCATAAATACCCTGGAGTGAAGTTGTCACTCTTCACTCCAGGGATTCTCTTCTTACCTATAGGAATTCTTATAGATAGCCAGGCAATCCTTATCACTGAGCTCTACTGGATCAACCAAGAAAAGCCCTGCCATATTGGCCCTGGCGTTCTGCACCAACCTGGGAAGGTCCTCTTCGGTGATGCCATAGTCGGACATCTTCAGCTGATCGACACCGCAGGCCTTCTGCAAGGATAGTAGGGCTGTGACAAAATCCATTGCCTCTGATGCATCTGCTTTCCCCAGTGCCTTTGCCATGGCGATCATTCTTTCATCACAGACCTTGCTCTTGGCAATGTGGGTGTAGTAGGCCTCGCTGATCATCAACAGGCCCGCCCCATGGGGAAGAGCCGGATAGTAGGCACTCATGGCGTGTTCCAGGGAGTGTTCTGAGATACACCCTGAAGTTGACTCCACCATCCCGGCGAGGGTGTTTGCCAGAGAGACATCCTCACGAGCTTGCAGATTTTTCCCATCTGCAACAGCCAGGGCGAGACTTTTACCGATGAGGCGTATCGCCTCCAGGCTATACATGTCACTGAGCGTATTTGCAGTGGTATTGATATACCCCTCAGTACTGTGGAACAGGGCATCAAAGCCCTGGTAGGCAGTAAGTGATGGAGGAACACTCACCGTAAGCAAGGGGTCGACTATACTCAGCATCGGGAAGGTCCCTTCATAGCCCATCCCTATCTTTTCGTTGGTCTCCTCCTTGGAGATGACCAACCAGGGGTCTGCTTCAGTGCCCGTGCCGGCAGTGGTTGTGATAGCCACGATGGGCAAGGGCCAGATGGGTATGGGTTTGGCTGCACCACTGCCTCCTCCTACGTAATCCCAGAGATCCCCTGTATTTGTGGCCATGATGGCGATGCCCTTTGCCGAGTCGATGGTACTGCCCCCACCCAAGCCTATGACGAAGTCACACTTCTCATCCCTACAAAGCTTGGCTCCTTGCATCACATGGTCCTTGATGGGGTTGGGAAGTATCTTGTCAAAGAGAACAAAACTTACCCCAGCCTTCTGAAGCTGGGCTTCCAGTTGTGCAAGATAGCCATTGTCCCGGGTAGACCGTCCCGCTGAGATGACGATGAGGGCCCGTCTTCCCGGCAGCTGTTCCTGATGCAACCGGTCGAGCGAACCATTTCCAAAAACTATTCTTGTGGGTATGTGATAGGTGAACTGCATACGGGCCTCCATGAAATCTATTGGCCAAAGTATACATACATCAATGGTCTTGATGCAAGGAATTATGCTTCACTACAGACAATGAGGGATGAAACCCCTATGCTCCCAGTCACTTCTCTGAGCATATCCTCCTCAGTGAAAGCTCCATCAAAGCAGAGAAAAGGCATTCCAAGTGGTGGAATGCCTTTTCTCTACTTCAAATACGTTTTCCTATTTGTCTGTGCTATGCACCAAGGGGTTTGTTCTTATGCATGGTATCAGCCCTTTACAGCACCCATGGTGATGCCACTGGCAAAGTTCTTCTGGAATAGGAGGAAGATCAGGACAATGGGCAGCGCCCCGAGGGCCGCTCCTGCCATGATGACGCCGTAGTTGGTCGCCATCTCAGCCTGCAAGGTGGCAACACCCAAGGCTATGGTAAGTTTTGACCTGCTCTGCAGCATGACCAGCTGGAGGAAGTAATCGTTCCAGGTGGCTATGAAGGTAAAGATTGCCAAGGCACCATACGCTGGTTTTATGATCGGAGTTACAATTCGGACAAAAGTCATCCACTCATTGCTTCCATCGATACGAGCGGCATCGAGAATCTCCGAAGGTATGGTCTGGCAGTACTGTTTCATGAGGAACACGCCAAAAGGCCAGCCTACAGCAGGCAGGATTACTGCCCAGGCACTGTTGTACAGCCCTGTAGCATTCATGATACGTACCAATGGCACAAGCACAACCTGCTTGGGCAGAGCCATAGCAGCGACTATGAGCCCAAAGACTATTGCATTTCCCGTGAACTGCTTCTTAGCAAGGACATACCCTGCCATGGCAGCAGTGATCAGCACCAACACCATGGACATCACGGACATGAATACACTGTTGAAGAACCACTTCCCCGCCGGGTTGATGAAGAGTTCGGTAAAGTTGGCCCATGTCGGATCCAACGGAAACCACTGGGGAGGCATCTGGATCGCGACCTTCTGCATCTTGAATGCTCCGGTGATGATCCAATAGAACGGGAAGACGAACAGCAAGGAGACCAGGAGCAGGAGTATCATCATAACCGTCTTATAGACGGATTTTTTATTTTCAATCATTGTATACCCTCATCAATAGTCCATATCGGACTTGATAAACTTGAACTGCAGGAAGCTGAAGAACCCGATGATCAGGGCCAGGACCATACCCATGGCATTCGCATATCCATACCTGAAAAGGGAGAAGGCATTGGTATAGAGATAGTACATGATGGTACTGGTCGAATAGACCGGGCCTCCTGAAGTCAGCAACTGGATCAGGGCAAAGCACTGGAAGCTGTTGATGGTTGTTATTACCACCACATAGAGGGTTGTCGGCATGATGGACGGCCATTTTATCTGCCAGAAGACGCGGAACTTGCTTGCCCCATCAACTTCGGCAGCTTCCAGGATGGATGTATCGATATTTGCCAAGGCAGAGATGTACAGCACTATGGGCTGGCCGATGCTGGTGGTAAAAAGAATGGCAATAATACACCAGATGGCAGTGTTCTTATCCCCAAGCCAGTCCATATTCTTTTCGATGATCCCCATGTTCACTAATACAAAATTGAGAATACCTGCGTACTTGTCGAAGATCCATTTCCATACGACTACAACAGCAACCGTACCAGTTACGACAGGTAGGTAGAAGATTCCCCTAAAGGTAGAGGTTATCCAGGCACTCTTGTCATAGATGAGCGAGCTCACCCAGATGGAGAAGACCGCCACAGTGGGTACTGATACGGCAACAAGGAAAAAGGTATTGCGAAAGGAGCGCAAGAACTTCGAGTCTTGAAGCAGTTCGCTATAATTTTTCAGACCGATGAAGTCAAACGAACTCATAGTATAGTTGAAGAAACTGGTAAACAGCCCCATCCCCATCGGGACGATGACAAAACCAAGGAAGAATAGCATCATGGGCAGGAGAAACAGATAGGAAGTCCTGTCAGTCTGCCTTTGTACAGCATGGCTTACACCATACTTGTTTGTCTTTAATTTCATACAAAATCCTATTGGGAACAGAGAAATCCTCCCCAAGAACAATTCTGGGGAGGAATTTCACTATCGGTTAGATATTGGCGTTAGCATTCTTGTCGTAGTCTGCAAGAGCCTTCTCAGCTGTCTTTTCACCGGTGAATACATTCTGAAGCATGTTCCACCACTCAGTCCTCATTGCTGCGAAACCAGGCATGGTGTTGTAGTAGCCACCATAATACTTGTTCCAAGAGGAAAGAAGCTTGTACTCAGCGTTTCCAGGATAGAGGTCGCCAAAGGAAGAGCGAACAGGAAAAGCACCAGTCTGCACAACGTTCTTTGGACCCCAGGCAGGATCATCACAGATAAACGTCACCAGTTTCTTTGCAGCTTCTGCCCTAGCCATATCCTTGTTGTCAAAGATACCAAAACCATTTACCAGATACTCAAGGGAAGGGACTCCGTCATTACTGGGGAAAGGAACAGAAACCTGGGTATACTCATCACTTGCATAGTTCTTGGCATTGGAGGTGCCCCAGCAGATGGAGGCAGCGATCTGCTGCTGTGCAAAGAGCTGAAGCTCTTCTGCTGCTGCAATACTCAAGCCGGCATCAATGGCGCCCTTGTCAACGAGGTTCTTGAGAAGCTTTACAGCTTTGACACCTTCAGGACTGTTCATGGTATAGCGTGAACCGTCTGCGATGGTTGCACCATAGAGGTTACTGACCAAAGCACGGGTTCCCTGGTCGCCACCCTGTCCACCACAGTAGACGGAGATGCCACTCTTTCCATATGCACCTAACGCTTCCATGGCCTTGATGAAGTTGTCAGTGGTCCAAGTGCGGTCACCGGTAAGGTTTACATACTGCAAGGCACCGGCTTTTTCCCACATCTCCTTGTTGATTCCCATGTAGAAGGGAGAGACACTGAGAGGGTACATCCAAGCGGTTGCTCCATCAGTACAAGCTGCAAGCAATTCGGCATTGCCTACATCTTTCTTGTAGGAATCGGTAAAGAGGTCATCGAGGGAGACCATCTTGCCATTTCTTCCGTACTCGATGAGTCTACCTGGAGCATCAAAGATGACATCAGGGGCGGTACCACCTTCAATGGCTGCAACAATCTTCTGAGGGCCGCTACCGAAGTCAATGGTCTCAAGCTTTACCTTGATATCTGGATTGGCAGCTTCAAAAGCTTTGATGATACCCGCTTCATAGGTACCGACAGGCTGTCCTGCATCCTGACCGAATGTGGGGAATGCCCACCAAGTAATGGTCACTTTGCCATCAGAGGGAGCTGCTTCTTTTGTACCAGCTGCAAACAACGGCATTGCCAGCATAAGAAGGGTAAGAGCAACAATAGTAATCTTCTTCATAAATCTCTCCTTTACCAAATAAACTTTTCATTTAAATAGCACTACTTGTATACTAGTTTTGGTTGGAGGTTTTGTCAAGACAAATCTTAAAATTTGATATTCTTCCCATATAAATTGCATACTTCACATAAATTTGATATATTACCTGGAGTATTTACACATTAATCCTATTTTTCAATAATAGAAACCATTCATATATTCAAAAAATATTGTTTTGATTGACCTTCTTGTATTCTAGTTTTACAATAGGCATGAGACAAGACTCCTTACGGGAAGAGAAAGATATCCCTTGCGATGGCAAAATACCCTACCCTGTCACCGCATCCAGAAAACAGACTCTAGCCGTACAAACATCCTCTGTCTTGGGAAATAACGAACTGGCGGTATTATGGGGAGGGTGAACAGTAGATCATCTTACGTATGATTTATGCAACAAAAACTTGAGCTTACTGGTAATAATCAATAGAATAGGGACGAAATGGCAACAAAAACAATAGTGATTGAACAGATCTACAACGACATCAGAAACAAAATCCTGACAAATGAATTTGCTCCGGGGAGCAAGCTTTCTGAAAACTCCCTCTCCAATGACTACGACTGCTCAAGGACTCCTGTCAGGGAAGCGATCAAGCGCTTGGAGCAGGATGGGTTTGTCATGGTCCTCCCCCACAGCGGCTCGTATGTCAAGGAGATGACGATTGCCGAGTATCAGTATCTTGCAGAGATACGCTCGTATCTTGAAAGTCTGGCATTCAGGCTCAACTGTGAAAAAAAGACTGACATACAGCCTTTTTCTGATATCCTGGACAAGATGGATGAGTGTGATATGGTCAATGATGTCCTGGTCTTCAGCAACCTGCATTTCCAGTTCCATCTCGCTATGGTGGAAGCCTCAGGAAATGAGACACTCTATACAACCTTCAGGAGGTTGAACCTCAACTCCAACAGCCTGCTGTTTTACCAACAGCTCACAGAGAAGGGCAAGCAGGCTACGCAAGATGAGCACAGGAAGATCCTCTCCTTTTTGGCTGACCAGGATATTGTCAAAGGCGAGAGGTTCATGTTCGCCCATCTCTGGCGCAAACGCAACAAGTTCAAGAAACATAGGGACTCTGAATAGCATTTCAGAGAACAACCTTTAGGACAGAAAATACGAAACACCAATTACACATGACCAAGGGCCGCCTCACTACGTGTGGCAGCCCTTGATTATGTGATAGTTCCAGCTTTAGCCTATATGGTGCAAATTGCCATACTTACTCTCATTACATGAGGGAAGGGAGGAACATACTCACAGGAGACCAAAAAGAGACCAGCATCAGCATGACGA
>CAZGOK010000091.1:0-7459 GCA_964527665.1 uncultured Sphaerochaeta sp. | reverse complement strand
TGATGGTGTTCAAGGCCAAGGCGATCAAGACGATCAGGCCCTGTACAAAGGTTTGCCAGAAGACAGAGAGATAGATGACCGGCAAGGCATTGGTGACCACACCCAAGAAGAGCGTACCCAACGCCACTCCGATGATCCCTCCGGCTCCACCGGAGAAGCTCACCCCGCCAAGCACGCAGGCAGCGACTGTCTGCATCTCTATACCGGTTGCCATCTCATTGACAGCCGAGGCATAGCGGGCAGTCCACAGCGCCCCTGCAAGACCGCACAAAGTACCTGAGATCAGGAATACCACCAGGCGAATCCTATTTTCGTTGACACCGACAAACTTGGCCGCTGTGGGGTTGCCCCCAATGGCATAGATTTCACGACCTGTGCGGGTGTACCGACTGAAGTAGTAGGCAATTCCGATGACAGCCAGGGCTATCCAAAGCAGGAAGGAAATTCCCAGGAAGGTGGTACGGGGTATCGCGATGTACGAGTCTGTCATCTCATGGGCAGTAACCCAGGTGCCCTTGCTCAAGAGGAATGTCATCCCCCTGAAGATGCTCATCGTTCCCAGCGTCGTTATGATCGGAGGTATCTTGCCATAGGCTACGAGGACTCCATTGACCATGCCCAAGGCTGCTCCGATCGCCATACCGACAAGCAGGAGCAATCCTGCAGGAAACTGTGGAAAGCTTTCGTTTATCATGCCACAGGCCATGCCGGTGAATGCGATGACAGAGCCGACAGAGAGGTCGATGCCATTGGAAAGGATTACATAGAACTGACCAATGGCGATAATGACCAGGATCGCCATATCATTGAGTATGGTGTTGATGTTCTTTGGTGAGAGGAACTGGGGCGAGCGTATGCTGATGGGAACCAGCAATACGACAAGCAGGACCATGAGGGTAGCCTCACGTCGTGCCAGCATCCGTCGTATGAATTGGGAAAAGCTATTGTCAGGCATGGGTTTTCTCCTCTACTTCTTTTATGGCGTAGCGCATCACCAGCTCTGCACTGAGATCCTTACGATCAATAAACCCTGTCTGGATACCCTCGTGCATCACCATGACGCGGTCAGCCATCCCAATGACTTCAGGAAGTTCACTCGATATGATGATGACCGCAACTCCTCGGCTGGCCATTTCACATACAAACTCATGTACGGCAGCCTTGGTAGCCACATCGATGCCTTTTGTCGGTTCATCCAGAATAAGGATCTTAGGGTCGGTACCTATCCACTTGGCAAGCACCACCTTCTGCTGGTTCCCCCCAGAGAGTGTCTCAGCATCGACATGATAGCCGGCTGCCTTTATCTCCATCTCATTGCCCTGTTTCTCGACATAGACCTTTTCGCTCTTGCCCTTGGTTACCAGGCCTTTCCAACAGAGCGTGGTAAGCATGGGAAGGGAGATGTTGTGGGTCAGGGACATGCGAAGGACCAGGCCCTGCTTCTGACGGTCTTCAGGAACGAGGGCAATGCCCCGGCTCATGGCATCCTGGGGACTTCTCGGCTTGTAGGGTTTGCCTTCGATGCTCATGGAGCCACCACTGGCCTTATCGATGCCAAAGATGGTACGCACAACTTCAGTACGTCCGGCTCCCACCAGACCGAAGAGTCCCAAGATCTCACCACGGTGCAGATCGAAACTTATGTCCTTGAAGGCTCCCAACTGGGAAAGGCCCCTGACCTCAAGGATTTTCTCCCCTGTATGAGTCTTGTGGTCGGGGTACATCTGATCGACGCTACGACCGATCATCATCTGGATGATGGAGTCTTCACTGCTTTCGGCGACCTTGCCCTCCCCTATATACTGACCATCACGGAAAACCGTGTAATAGTCACAAATTTCAAATATTTCAGCGAACTTGTGGGAGATGAACAGGATGGCCTTGCCACTGTCACGAAGCTCCCGCACAATCCTGAAGAGGTCTTCCACCTCCCGGTCTGTCAAGGCTGAGGTAGGTTCATCCATGATGACCAGCTTGGCATCCAGGGAAAGGGCCTTGGAAATCTCAACCATATGCCGCTGTGCAACGCTGAGATTCTTTACCAGGGTATCAGGATCGATATCAAGCTTCATACGGGCGAGCAATTCACGGGTTTGAGCCGTCATTGCCTTCCAATCGAGCTTGCGTGTTTTCTTATTGCGAAGATGGTGTCCCATATAGATATTCTCAGTGACACTGAGTTCTGGGAACATCGAGGCTTCCTGGTGGATGGCTACGATGCCGGCCTCCTGGGCTTCGATCGCAGTCTTGCATGCAATGGGTTTGCCTTCCAGTTCGATGACGCCACTTGTAGGGATATAGACCCCGGTGAGAATTTTTACGAGAGTCGACTTGCCTGCGCCATTTTCACCAATGAGTGCATGCACCTCTCCACTACGAATCGACAGATGGACATCATCCAGTGCACGGATGCCAGGGAATATCTTCGTCAGATTATGTACTTCCAACAATGCCTTTTGCATTGGGCCTCCTTCAGCCGATACGCTTGATCACAAGAGAAATTGCTCCCGCCAGACAAAGGCGGGAGCAAGATAAAACTATTTTTTAGAAAATTGCAGCGTACTGCTCGATATTGCCCTTGTTGAATACATACGGGGTGCTCATGTAGATGAGCCCATCATTCTCAACCTTGACACTATCCATGCGTCCTGCAGGAATTACAGAGCCGACAGTGGCTTTGGTGGTTCCTTCAATGAGTGCATTAAGAATATAGGTTGAGGTGTATCCGAGATCGATGGGATTCCACAGAGCCATCTGACGGCACGTGTCGTCTAGGATATAGCCCTTCATTTCTGAGGGAAGACCAAGACCGGTAACTTCAACAACACCAACCTTGCCAGCATCCTTCACAGCCTGTGCAGTTGCGAGAAGACCTACTGTGGTCGGGCAAATGATGGCTTGGAGCTTGGGATACTTCTGCATCAAGGATACTGCTTCACGGTAGCTCTTGTCTGGGGCGTCATCGCCATAGACTACTTCCACAAGCTTCATCTTTGAGTACTTGGAATCTTTGATCTCTTCCTTCATCCAGTCAATCCAGAGGTTCTGGTTGGTAGCCTGGGCAGAAGCGGACAGTACAGCCACTTCACCGGTGTAGTCGGTAAGCTCTGCTGCAAGCTGAATCTGCTGACGACCGATAAGCTCAGCGTTACTGGGCAGGAGGTCTACAATACGTCCACCAGCATTGATACCGGAGTCAAAGGAAATTACCTTGATACCAGCAGCCATTGCTTTCTTGGCGACGGAGATAAGTGCGTCCGCATCGTTGGCGGAGATGGCGATACCATCAATGCGCTGAGCGATAAGGGTCTCGATAATCTCTATCTGACCTTCGGCAGTTGCCTGGGGAGGAGCCATGTAGGTGGTCTTTATGCCACCAAGTTCCTTAGCGGCCTCTTCACTTCCCTTGAAACAAGCATCAAAGAAACCATTTCCCATGCTCTTTCCAAGAATGACAATCTCTTTTTCCTTTGCAGTGGCAGTATCTTTTGCGCCTTGTGCAAACACGGTCCCCATTGCCATGGCAATGATCAGGACGATCAACAGTGTCTTTTTCATACAATCTCTCCTTTTCTTCTTCTTTTCGGAAAATCCGAAATCTATGTGTACCCGGTTACCCGGATCAAATAGCTTAGCTAGTGGCCAGTGTGCTACGATACTTCTCCACTTCCCAGTTCCGTATGAACAGGATCATGGCCTCATCCATAAAGAGGGGCCCGCCAAAACTCTCGGTAAAGACGCTGACGCTTACCGTATCCAGGAACAGGGGAAGGGGTTTCTCCCCAACGGAGAATACTCCAGTGTTCTGTACACAGATGATCTTAGGCTCATTGCCGTAGAGCTTCTCATACTTGCCAAAACTAGCGGCAACAGACTCTCCCTCGCCTACCCACAGGGGCTTGAAGCCACTGTAGACGATATGGTCGGGGGTAAAGGAGGAAGCAACGGGAGCGAAAGCATCTTCAGAGGCAAGGTAGCGTGACAGTTCGGCGTTCAGGGCCGAGACTATCGTCTTCCCTGTAAGCTCTTCCAGGGTGGCTTCGATAGTTGCCCTCTTCTCTGCATCCATGGCAAGAGGGGTAAAGTCGGGCTTGCGCACCAGCTGGCCCTCGATCGTCTTGAGTATCGAATCGTATAGAGTGGCGATCTCCTCAAGGCTCTCGCCTCCTACAAACACCCCATGATTCTGCAGGAATATGACGGAGGCACTCTTGCCTGTCTTCTTTTTCAACAAAGCCAAACGTTCACGAACAATCTTCGCTAGGATAAAGCCCGGCTTGACCAGCTCGATCCAGAGAGCCTCGGGAAAGAGTCGGGTGATGGCACGCTCGCCTTCCTGGGAACAGGTTATCCCATTGACCAAGGCCGGATGGAGATGCACCACATAGGTGAAGGGAAGCAGGGCATGCAGGAGGGCCTCTACCGATGGACGGGCACTCTCGCCCTCCAAGCGGCACGCCATCATATCGGCGAGCACCTCTTCCTCACGCTCATCGTCATCGTCTGAGTAAGTATTCGCCCAGATGTTTGCCATGCTGGCAAGGTCCATCTTCACAAACCCTTTCTCAGTGATGGTTGCAAGAGCGCTCCCTGAGGCCTTCACATAGAGCACCCCATCCTTCTTATAGGAGGTGTTCCCTCCTCCAAGAAGGACAAAGCGGTCAGAGCTTCCATAGCGCTGTGATTCGGAAAGCAACTGTTCAATGCTCATGTGCGATCTCCTAGTACAGAAGCTTCATACTCACCGACGATCTTTATAAGGTCCTCATCCTGGGCAATGCCGTTTCTTTGGCAGAACTCATCCCAGACAAAGCCAAAGGGCAGGACGCTCTGCTGTTCGAGCAGGGACATCTTGGCAAAGCCGTTGTCTGTCTCCTCGTAGCGAACAAGGAGGTCCAAGGGCTGGAGCATGGCAAAGAGCAGGGCTTTTCTCATCGAGCGGGTGCCGGTAACCCAAGCACCTACTCGGTTGATGGAGGCATCGAAGAAATCAAGGCCGATATGGGTGGTGGCGAGCTTGCCGCTTCTCACCAGTTCCTCTGCCACCATCTTCACCTTGTCGTTGAACAGGACGACATGGTCGCTGTCCCACCGCATGGGGCGGCTGATATGCAGGAGAATCTCATCGTCAAACAGAAGGATGGCTGATATCTTGTCCGAGATATCCTCTTCGGGATGGAAATGTCCCATATCAATGCAGAGCATCTTCTTGTTGCGGATGGCATAGTTCATGTAGAACTCATGAGACCCTACTACAAAAGCCTCGCTGCCTATGCCGAACAACTTGGTCTCCAGGGCATCGACCATCTCTTCCTTTGGATATTCTGTTGCGAAAATCTCGTCAAGGGATTCCTTGAGGATCGCACGATAGCCGAACTTGTCGACTGTCAGGTTCTTGGCCCCATCGGGGATCCACGTATTGAGGATACAGGGGCTCTGCTGCTCGCGCCCGATCCAAGCAGCAATTCTTCGACAACGATTCTCATGTTCTATCCAGAACCTGCGAATCGTCTCATCCTTGCTCGCTAGGGTATAGCCGTCTTCTGCAAGAGGGTGGCTGAAGAAGGTGCCGTTGAAATCTAGATGGACATTGTTCTTCCTTGCCCAGTCTACCCAGCCTTGGAAGTGTTTCTCCTCGATCTGGTCTCTGTCCACAAAGGTTGAACCAAATTCACCATAGCTTGCATGGAGGTTCAGGCGGTGTTTGCCGGGAACAAGGGAGAGTACCTTTTCGAGGTCACTGCGAAGCTCTCTGACATTCCTGGCTTTACCAGGATAGTTTCCTGTTGTCTGGATACCTCCCCCACCCAAGGTAGCATCGGGTTTTTCAAAACCACCGACGTCATCACCCTGCCAACAGTGTATGGCAATGGGAACAGAGGCCAATTCTTGTAGAACAGTTTCAGTATTGACGCCATACTTGGCGTACGCTTCTTGTGCGATCTCATAGGTAGTCATGGTAGTATCTCCTATGCATAAGTCTGACACCTTTTTGAAATTCTGCCTTGACAGAACAATCAAATTATAGCACGATTTTATCATGTCATACCAAATTCTCCAAGAAGGGGTGTTTTTTAAGGAAAACAGCCTAAAAGTGAAGGTAATGCTTCGCGACCCAGAAATACCCTATTCCTTACATTGTCACGACTTTTATGAGCTAGTGGTAGTTGTTTCAGGCAGGGGAACCCACCTTACCGATGAGGGAGAACACCCTATAGGAGAAGGATCGGTCCTGTTTATACGCCCCGGGGTACTACATGGGTATGACAAGATAGATAACCTCAGGTTATATAATATCTTACTGGGAAGTGAAGTCTTTTCAAGGGAGATGCCTGACCTGTCGGAAATGCCGGGTTTCAAAACGTTCTTCCTGCAACCTGAAGATAATATACCCATTTGTAAGCTTACAAGCTATCAGCTTACAGAGACAATATTCCTGCTACGGGAGATAAAGAGCGAGAGCGAGAGGTTGGATTTCGGCAAGGGCTCCTCTGCTATGGCCTATACAAAGCTCCTGCAGATGGTCATCAAGATTGCCAGGATCAACAACCCCAAACCACAGACCTCTGGGGGGACAACCGCACAGAGGCTCCTTCCGATCATGCTCTTCATCGAGCAGAATCTGCATAGGTCCCTGACCATTGAGGAGTTGGTATCTGTTGCACATATGAGTGCAAGCACCTTGAACCGGCAGTTCAAGGCGTATACAGGCTGGGCCCCTGTGGAATTTCACATCCACAGGAGAATAGCCTATGCATGCTCACTCATTCTCAAGCGCGATATGAGTATGGAAGAGCTGTCTGAGGCTACGGGATTCTCTGATGCAAACTATTTTTCGCGCCAGTTCCGCTCCCACATGCATATGAGCCCCAAACAGTACAAGAAACTCTGGACAGAACCGACAGCCTAGAGCACAACGCCTTTCTTCAGCAATATATTGGCATAGAGGGCTTTCTCCCCAGTTGCCACAATGGCATATGCTTTTTGTGATCGTTCATAGAATGCATAGCGGTCGATGAAGGTGAAGGCCTTGAAGGCGGGGTCCCCTTTCTTGGCAATCTTTTCATACTCTGCCCAGATGGGGGTCTCAACCTTGTCGCCAGGGACTTTTTCCATAAGCACTGCGTTATCAGCGTATGTATCCAGGGGAAACAGCTTTAGGATGGCCTCAAGGATTGAGGGCACATCATGACCGTCGAGACGAATGACGCGGTCATTCATGGAAGCGGCAGGATAGTTGCCATCCCCGATGACCAGTTCATCACCATGGCCCATCTCCATAAGGACCTTCAAAAGTTCAGGACTCAGGATTGATGGAATGTTTTTTAGCATGTCAGACTCCTTGTAGAAGAAAAATTCATTGCAATAAAGCAAATCTCATGCGATACTGCAAGAGATGTAAACGATTACATTGCACATGATATACCAAGGGGGACCATATGGCAAATGTTTCTGAAAA
>CAZGOK010000090.1:0-7493 GCA_964527665.1 uncultured Sphaerochaeta sp. | reverse complement strand
GCCTTCAAGGAGGCTGTCAGGACCCATAAGGTTGCCAATGTCATTCTCTTTGCCCGCAATATCGAGAGCAAGGAACAGGTGAAAAGGCTCTGTGAGGATATCCAGACTCTGGTAAGAGAGGAGTGCGGCACCGATGCCATCATAGGCATCGACCAGGAGGGGGGTATGGTCACCCGCCTCAGTGAGGACTGCACCAATGTCCCTTCAGCGATGGCACTCAGTGCGACAGGAGAGAGCGCTTCTGCCTATGAGGCGGGCTCAATTACCGCCAGTGAGCTGAATGCCCTGGGTATCGGCTGCGACTTTGCTCCAGTGCTCGATGTGAACAGCAACAAGGCCAACCCTGTCATCGGGGTGCGTAGCTTCGGTGATACCAAGGCTAAGGTCATTGAATTTGGCCTTGCCATGGCAGAAGGGTTGCAGAGCAAGGGTGTCATGGCTGTGGGCAAGCACTTTCCCGGCCATGGGGACACCCATCTTGATTCGCACCTGGCTCTTCCCAAGGTTCTCTCAGACCGGGAAGGGCTGGAGGAGCATATAGCACCTTTCAGGGCCGCCATCAACGCAGGGCTCCAAGGCATCATGAGCAGCCATATCCTTTTCCCTGCTCTCGAGAAGGAAGATCTTCCCGCTACGATGAGCCGCTCCATCCTCACCGACTTCCTCAAAGGTGAATTGGGCTTCAAGGGCCTTGTATTCACCGACTGCATGGAAATGCAGGCCATAGGGCGTTACTATGGCACCGTTGAGGCCTCGCTTTCTGCCTTGCAGGCAGGAGCAGACCTGGTATGCATCAGCCACCATGTAAATCTGGCCTGCAAGGCCATTGACCTGGTTGCGGAGGCTCTGTCCGATGGAAGGCTTTCAGAGGAGGAGCTTTCACTCTCCACTGAGAAGATCCTCTTGGCAAAGGCCATGCTCGCCGAGCAGGATCGGCTTGATTTCTCCCTGGTCGGCTGTGCAGCACACAAGCAGAAGAATCAGGAGCTGGTCGAAAGGTCCATATGTCTGGTGAATGGGCAGAACTTCCTGTTGGGAGAAAAGCCCCTGTTTGTCGCCCCACGGCTTTTCAATGCCACCTATGTCTCCAACATGCAAGACACCCTTTCCTTCGCCCCCGAGATGGAGAAGCTGTTGGGAGGTGGTTCGATGGTCCTCTCTGACGATCCCCAAGAGGAGGAGATCGAATCTGTTGCCACCAAGGCTTGCCTGTACACCTCGGTGGTGGTAGGAACGTACAATGGGCATATCCATACAGGTCAGCTCGACCTGGTGGAAAGGCTGGCAAAGCTTGGGATCCCCCTCTGTGTCGTCGCCTTGAGAAATCCGTATGACCTTTCAGCTCTTCCCCCATCGGTCCAGGGCTATGCGACCTTTGCCTATAGGCGTGAAGCCCTTGAAGCCTTGGCCAGGGTCCTGACAGGAAAACTCGTCCCCACCGGAAAGCTTCCGGTCAGACTGTAGGAGATTTGTATGCCTGATATGCTGGTAAAGTTGTATGAGCTGCCTGAGTTTGAAGATGTCCTCTCCCAGGTGTATGGGCATGGCATCGAGATCCGTCGTGCCATGGCACCTGACAAAAACCGTATCCTCTCTTGGATAGGGGAACACTCCTCCCAAGGAGCCGTTGGGGAGGCTGATGTCTGTTTCAGCCATACCCCTATCTCCCTGTTCCTGGCAACCAGGGGCAAGGAGATAGTAGGGTATGCCTGCTACAATGCAACGGCTCCCAACTTCTTTGGCCCTACCAAGGTGCTGGAAAGCGAACAGAAGAAGGGCGTTGGCAAAGCCTTGCTGCTCAAAAGCCTCGATGCCCTCCGTGCACAGGGGTATGCCTATGCCATCATAGGGGGGGTAGGGCCCCAGCAGTTCTATGAGAAGGTAGTGGGAGCCACCCTGATCGAAGGTTCAAAGCCCGGCATCTACAAGGACTATCTGGGGGCCAAGGAATAAAAAGGGTGGAAGACCTTGTCAGAAAGGATACCCGTCTGGTCATAGGCCTGATGAGCGGCACCAGCTGTGATGGCATAGACGCAGCATTGGTACGGATTTCCGGCTCTGGCCTTGAGAGCCGTGTCCAGGAGCTTGGGTTTGTCTCCGTTCCCTATGAAAAGGCATTTCGTGAACGCCTTCTCCTGCTTGCGCAGAGCAACAGTGGGGGCAGTGAGGAGCTGTTGATGGTCTCTGTGCGCCTGGGTGAGCTGTTTGTCCTTGCAGCAAAACAGGTCTGCAACCAGAGTACTGTTCCCTACAGCAGTATCGACCTCATAGGAAGCCACGGCCATACCCTCTACCACATCCCCCAGAGCCGCCCCTGTTTTGATGCGGAGGTTCGGGGGACCTTGCAGGTAGGGGAAGCATCGCTGCTTGCAGAGGCCTTTTCTTGTGCGGTGGTCAGTGACTTTAGGGTGCGGGATATGGCTGCAGGGGGACAGGGAGCTCCTCTGGTTCCCTATACCGATTACCTGCTGTTTCGTGACAAGGACAAGCATGTAGCCCTTTTGAACCTCGGGGGTATCGGCAACATTACCATCCTTGGCAAAGGGTGTACGCAACAGGATGTGATCGCCTTCGATGCGGGGCCTGCATCTATGATGAGGGCGGGAAGATGGCAAGACAGGGGACCATACGCTATGCAATGCTATCCTGGATGGAGAGAGAGGATGACTATCTGGGTCTTCCTCTTCCCAAGACCACAGGACGGGAGCGCTACAACAAGGAGTATGTGGATAGCCTGGAAAGGAAACGTAAGAGTCTTTCGCTCTCGGCCCTTGACCTGCTTGCCACCGTCACCGAGTATGCCGCACTGTGTGTGCTCAGGGGCTTGGAGCGTTTTGCCAAAATCATTCCCGATCGCCTTATCGTCAGCGGGGGAGGCAGTCATAACAAGACCTTGCTCTCGGCCCTCAGGCGCCTTTTGCACGATACTGAGGTGCTTACCCAGGAGGACCTTGGCTATAATAGCGACAGCAAGGAGGCCGTCGCCTTCGCTATCCTTGCCAATGAGGCTGTCTGTGGCAGGACAAATACCCTCGTTGGGGCAACGGGCGCCAGACATCCTGTGGTGATGGGTAAGATTCTCCTGTGAATGAAAATTTTTTTCATGGATTATTTTTATGTAGGTAAAAATGTTTGTTGCCCTATTGCCATTTCAATGCCTATAATGGAGTGGAGATACTCACTCATCCTGCTCTCGCGTGCGTCTACCCCGAGTACCTTGTTGTACGGAACACCGCGATGCGGTTTTTCACATACTGTAAGGAGGGGACTATGAAAAAGACCCTGTTGGTTTCTCTGTTGGTTATCATGACAGTTGCACTTTCCCTGAGTGCTCAAGGGGTGCAAGAGAAAAAGAGTGGGGGACCCATCGAATTCTCCCTGTACTATTCGGACAATGCTACGCTTCCGTTCAAGCAGGATTGGCTGACGGTCACTGAGGCCCAGAAGCGGGTAAATGCTGATGTGGAGTTTGAGATCATCCCCATCGCCGACTACCAGACAAAGGTCTCCCTTGCCCTCAACACGGGCACCAATGCACCCGATGTCATCCTTTACCAGTCGACCAAGGGGGAGAATGCCGCCCTTGCCCTCAACGGGGCCTTGGTTCCCATCAGTGACTACGAGGCGTGGACCCCAAACTTCAATGCTCGGGTCAAGGAGTTCGGCCTTGAGGATGATGTGGCCCTGCTCAAGCTCAAGGATGGCAAGCGCTACTTCCTTCCTGCCCTGTTTGATGTCCCCTTCTACGATGGCGGCCTGATACTGCGTGAGGACCTGCTCAAGAAGTACAACCTGAAGGCACCGAAGACTTACGACGAGCTGTACAATGTCCTGAAGGTATTCAAGCAGAACAACCCCTCATCCTATCCTCTGACCATCCTGGCAGGACCTAGGGTCCTGTACCGCATGACCATGCCCTCATGGGGCATCTCCCTGGGCAAGAATGGTGCCAGCGGCACCAATACCCTCAGCTGGGACTATGCTGCAAAGCGCTATTTTGCAGGGGCCATCAGCGAAGAGTACAAGAGCTACATCAGCTTCTTCCACAAGCTGTATGCCGAAGGGTTGCTCGACCCTGAGATGGCCGAACCCATCGATGGGGACAAGTGGTCCCAGAAACTTGCTACAGGTTCCTCCATGGCAACCTATGCCTACTATGACCAGATCGGGGGCGTGACTGCCACCAGCAAGATCCCTGGCTTCAAGCTTGAGATGTACCCTGCCCTGGCAGGCCCAGCCGGTGCACACCACCAGCCCAAGAGCAAGACCGGAAGCGGCATCCTGTTCCCGTACAAGACCAGCAAGAGGGCTGACTTTGAGCAGTTGGTCCGAACCGTCGACGAGATGTTCTTCTCCACCGAGAATGCCAAGCTCTGGTGCCTTGGTGTCGAGGGAGTCACCTACACCATGAAGGATGGCAAGGTGGCGTTCGTCCCTGAGATCCTCAACTCAAGCGAAGGCATCTACAAGAGCCTGCAGGTGAAGTACGGCTGTGGCAGTGATGTCACCCAGATGATATGGGTCAATGCACGTGAGATGACCAAGTATGATGCCAACTATGCGAGGATCAACAAGGAAGTCGAGGCGATGGGCAACGTCATCCAGGCCATTCCTCCCAATGCTAAGTTTGACGACCGTCAGGCTGAGGAAGCAGGAACCCTGCAGACTCCTCTCTCTGATGCGTTTGAGCGTTGGAACTCTGCATTCCTGACCGGCAACAAGGATATCAAAGCTGATTGGGATGCCTACGTCAAGGAGATGAAGACCCTGGGCATCGAGAAGTTTACAGCCCTGTATAACGCCAGCCTGTAATATTGGCTTTAATGGAGGGCCCTGCCCGCATTTGGGCAGGGCCGATGTTAGTTGGAGGTATGGATGAAGGCAGAGAAGAAAGATGCCAATACGATTTCAACAAAAAAGTACTTTGCACGGTATTGGCAGCTCTATGTGATGCTGGTCCTTCCTCTGCTGTATTTCCTCGTGTTCAAGTATGCACCGATGGTAGGCAACGTCCTCGCCTTCCGTCGCTACCGTCCAGGGATGGGGGCTTGGGGGACTGAGTGGGTCGGCCTTGCCTATTTCAGGCGGTTCTTTGAGGACCCTGCCTTCTGGCGGGCGTTTCGGAACACGCTGGTGTTGAGCCTGCTCAACCTGGTGGTCAACTTCCCCATTCCCATCCTCTTCGCCATCCTGGTGAACGAAGTGCGCCATCTTGCCTTCAAGAAGGTGGTGCAGACAGTCTCCTACATGCCGCGCTTCATCTCCACTGTGGTTGTGATAGCCATCCTGGGCGAACTGCTTTCCCCCTCGAGTGGCATCATCAACATCCTGCGCGAGAAACTCTTCGGCTTGGATGCGATATACTTCATGAATGACAGCAAGTATTTCCGCCTGATCTACGTGCTTGTCGATACGTGGCAGTATACTGGTTGGACTGCCATCATCTACCTGGCTGCCATCACAGGAATTCCCAGCGACCTCTATGAGGCGGCTACCATCGATGGGGCGAACAAGGGCCAGCAGATCATCTACATTACCATTCCTTCGATCATGCCCACCATCATGGTGATGCTGATCCTCAATGTGGGGCGCCTACTCTCCTTGGGCTTTGAGAAGGTCCTCTTGATGTACACCCCAGACAACAGCATGGTCAGTGATATCATCGATACCCTGGTCTACCGAACCGGCCTGGCGAACCAGAACTACTCCTATGCGACGGCCATCGGGCTGTTCAGCGGCCTGATAGGCATCATTCTGGTTGTAGGAAGCAACTCCTTGAGCAAACGCCTCACCGGCGATGGGATCTACTGATATGAGAACCTACAAGACACGATCAAACCTCCTGTTCAACCTCTTTGTCAATGTGGTGATGCTCACCTCCCTGGTGCTCTGCCTCATCCCGTTTGTGTATATGATCGCCCTCTCCCTTTCCAGTCCAAGTGCCATCATCAACAACGAGGTATTCCTCTGGCCCAAAGGGTTCAACATCAAGGCGTATGTGCAGATCTTCAGCTACCCGAACTTCTTCCATGCCTATGGGAACACCATCCTCTATACCTTTGCAGGGACGGCGATCTCCCTTTGCATGATGATACTCTTTGCCTATCCGCTGAGCAAAAGCAGGCTCAGGGGACAGAAAGCCCTGATGAAGCTGGTGATATTCTCCATGTTCTTCACCGGTGGGCTCATCCCAAACTATCTCTTGATCTCGTCCTTGCGTCTGGTGAATACACGGTGGGCGATGCTGCTGCCTTTTGCGATCAACCAGTTCAACCTGATCTTGTTGATCAACTTCTTCAGGACGATACCCGCCGACATGGAGGAGGCGGCCATCATCGACGGTCTGGACTACTTCGGCATCCTCCTCAGGATAGTCCTTCCCCTAAGCGGGGCGGCCCTTGCAACAGTCGGGCTCTACACGGCAGTCTTCTTCTGGAACGACTGGTTCAACGGGCTCATATACCTGAAGAGTTCGCAATTCCCTGTCATGCTGTTCCTGCGCAACATAGTCACAGGTACCAGCATGGTCGGTGATGCTGCAGGCTCTGGAGACAAGACAAGCATAGCAATATCCATCAAGGGCGCTGTCATCATAACCAGCACCCTTCCCATCATCGTGCTTTATCCGTTTCTGCAGCGGTATTTTGTAAAAGGCATCATGATAGGGGCGGTGAAGGGGTAGCTCTAGGCCCTGAGGTCGCTGATACCGCTTTGTGTCGTCTCCCGCACTATGAGCTCGGTATCCATATACATGGCGCTGATGGGGATCTGCTCCTTGGAGATCCTCTTGAGCAACATCTCGCAGCTAAGGAGCCCCAACTGGAACTTGGGCTGGTTTACCGTCGTTATGGAGGGGGTGCACATGGAGGAGAGCTCTATGTTGTCAAAGCCCACAATGCCGATATCCTGGGGAACCCTCAGCGAGGAGCGCCTTGCTGCCTTGATGGCGGCAGCGGCATATACGTCGCTGCTTGCAAAGAAGGCATCTGGCCTTTTTTCGGAGTTCAGCAGCTGGAACGCTGCAGAGACAGCCATGTCGTAGTTGATCTCCTGCAGTTGGATGATGAGGTCGCTGTCCTTTTCCAGATGGGCAGCATCCAAGGCTTGCAAATACCCCTTCAGGCGGTCCTGTGCATACTTGTACTCGATGGGTCCATTGATGAAGGCTATGCGCTTCTTCCCCAGGGAGATCAGGTAGCTCACAGCGTTGCGCGCAGCGGCCACATCGTCGATGGTGACAAAAGGGATGTCAGCTGAGGGGATGCATTCGCAGCACTGCACCAGCGGCAGGGTTGCATTGAGCTTGAGCAGGTTGGACCGCGATATGCAGTTGGTGGTGATGAGCCCCGCTGCACAGGTCTTCTTCAGCAGCCTGGAGAACTCCTCGATGGATCGGTCATCTATTGGGTCCTCATTGACCAGCATGTTGTATCCGTTACGCGCCGCCGCCGCCTTGGCCCCCTTGATGATCAGGCTGTAGAAGGGGTTGTCCA
>CAZGOK010000089.1:0-7519 GCA_964527665.1 uncultured Sphaerochaeta sp. | reverse complement strand
TTTTTCTGACTACCGCACTCGTCTTTTCCATCACATGTCTCTGTGTTCTCCTGCATTTTCGTGCAAAGGACAGTTATACCAGTGGATTTTTAGCTATTCTGGTCCCGCTGACTCTTCAGATGTTCCTGACCATGCTCTATGCCTACATACCACGAGTCTACCCCCCGGAATTGCTTACCGGTCCTATCTATCTATATTTCTGCCTTGCAGCAACGCTGGTATCAATCTTCCTGACCACGTTGATGCTCTTCACCATGAGCCGCTACCTTATAGCGCTCCTTCCTGCAAAGGAAAAGGACAAGCGTCTGGGAAAAACCATCTTAGGGTTTCTGATTCTTGCCTTTCTCATCCTCAGCCTGTTGATAATCATCGGAAAGAGTGATGGGGACTGGGTCTACGCAATGGACCTCACCTTCTCCTACCACCTCTTCAGCGGCAGTGTATTCATGGTCTTCCATGGCTTCACTTCAATGTTTTATCGCAAGAAGGCACAGGGATGGGAGCAGGAGAGGCTTCTGACAGGTATCTGCTCAACCTTCATCCCCCTTCTGGTGCTCTTCCCCCTTGATTTGATCTTCTTCTGGGACCACGCCTTCAAGTTCACCTATCTCAGCTTTTCAGCTTTCGCAGTCTACCTCTATTATTTCATCAGCCGAAGATACTTCCTAACCTACGAAGCAGTCTCTGAGGCCTCAGTCTCACTGCAGACAGAGTTCCTCGAAGCGCATGAAGTATCGAATAGGGAGCAGGAGATCATCGGATTGTTGGTCAAGGGCCTGAGCAACCAGGAGATCGCAGAGAAGCTCTTCATCTCCCCCAATACGGTAAAGACCCATATCAAGAATATCTATGCAAAGCTCGGGGTAAAGAACAGGGTGTTGCTCTTCTCCCTGTTGCAGAAGAAATCAAACCCCTGATCCTGATCCCTGTTTGCACTCTTGGCAGATGCCCGTTAGGTAGAAAGTGTGGTCATTGACCGTGAAGCCATGCTCTGCTTCGAACTGTTGCACCTGTTCAGTATAAAAGCACCCTCCCAAATCTATGAAGCGATGACACCTCTCACAATGGAACCAGTGATGGTGCTCCTTGCCTGCTTTGGCAGAGTAGTAGCGTTCGGTCCCATGTTCACTGCAATGCAGGATGAATGAGGTTGCAAGGTTGTTCTTTTCCAAGTAATGCAGGTTCCTATAGACCGTAGCAGGGTCACAGAAGTCACTAAGTTGCTTTGCCATCTCAGAGACAGAGACAGGCTCCTTGGCATGTTCCAGAGCCTCGAGGATTGCCTTCCTAGCCTTTGTCATAGTGCAATGCCCTCCTCCTGCTGTAGGTCACAAGCATCTTCGTCGCGGCAGTTCCCAGGAACACGCCTCCGGCAATGACGACCACCATAGCTCCGACCGGGACATCAAGGGCCCAACCGGCAGCCAAGCCACCAAACGAAAACAATGCTGAAAATAGCGTACCTATGCCCATCATGGCAGCCAGGTTCTTAGCCCAGTACCCTGCTGTCCCTGCAGGCAGGGTCAGCATTGCTATGACCATCACAATACCTACAAAGGTCTGCAACAGGACCACAGCAACAGCTGTGATGCTGAGCATCAACAGGAAGACCGTTTGGGTGGGGATGCCCCGTACCTGGGCAAACTCCTCATCAAAGGAGGTTGCCTCGATCTGTGGATAGAAGCGCCAGGCAAGAAGGATGACTATAACATCGAGAACAAACAACAGCACCAGGTCCTGATTGGAAATAAGCAGGATATTACCAAACAGGTAGGAGGAGGGATCGGTATAGCCGGGTGTCTTTGCCATGAAGAGGACACCAATGCTCATCCCGATGGCCCATATGGCCTGGATGACCGTATCCTCACGTTGCTTGGCTTTCAAGGATACCACCCCAATGATGGCCGCTGCAAGGATAGCAAAGACAATGGCACCCATCATGGGGGTGATACCAGGCACTTTTCCTGTTGCAGACAGGAAGAGTGCGATACCTATTCCACCCAAGACTGCATGGGAAATTGCACCTGCAAGCCCTGCAATCCTCTTGACGGTAACCACAGCCCCTATGACCCCGAACAAGATGGAGGAGAGCAGACCGGCAACCAAGGCATTGCGGACAAAGGGAAAGTCAGGATTTGCAAGGGCGCTGAAGAAACTGAGCAGATTATCCATTGTTGGCTCCTCCATCAAAGGTGCAGTAGTCAGCAGGAAGCTCAACATTATGCAATACTCGCAAGACTTCACCTCCGTACTGTTCGGAAGGAGCAGGTTCCAGGGTATGCTGTACAACAGTGCGTCCCTTCTGTCCGGGCTTCTGGGCCCCGATGCAGAAGACCCTGTCGGTAAGGGAGGAGACCGTACTCATATCATGGGTGACAATGAGGATGGTTGTCTGGCCCTTGAATTTCCGTAGCGTATCGAAGAGGCGCTTCTCACTCTCTGCATCCATATTTGCTGTAGGCTCGTCCAGGATGAGCATCTTGGGCCCGGCTACCAGAGCCCGGGCAACGAGGACTCGTCTTCGCTGTCCTCCCGATAGTTCGCTATAAGGCCGTTGTGCCAGTTCTTCCATCTCAACTTGCTGGAGGGCGGCCAAAGCTGCACTATTTCTTGCCTCCTTGCTCTTTCGTGAAGTGGAGAGCACCCCGCCCATCCTCACCACTTCGATTACCGATATGGGAAAGGTCGGGTCGTACGTTATGTGCTGGGGAACGTAGCCTATCATAGACCTGTTTTTTCTCGGTTGGCCATCAAAAAGCAGGACCTCCCCTTTCTGACTCTGTTCGAGGCCGAGGATAAGCTTGAGTAGTGTAGTCTTTCCTGAGCCATTGGGCCCGACAAGGGCACTGAACTCCCCTTCATGGATATGAAAGTTCACCTCATCAAGGACAGGCAACATATCATAGGAGAATGCAACATGGGAAAAACGTAGGGCAATGGGGACAGTGCTCATAGGGGCCCTCCTATGGTGCTCAGCAGGGCATCACCCATTGAGCGTATGTTCTCCATCCAGTCGCGGGCAAGGGGGTCTAGGGCAAGGACCTTGGCCCCTGCAGCCTTGGCTACTGTCTGAGCTGATGTGAGGGGGAACTGCTTTTGCACGAACAGGGCCACAGCCTGCTCACTCTTTGCTTTCTGGATAAGGAGGGAGAGGTCCTTTGCAGTAGGTTCCTTCCCCCCTATCTCAACGGCTTCCTGGATAAGATCAAATTCATCAAAGAAGTATCCGAAGGAGGGATGATAGACAAACACCTTGCGCCCGGCCAAGGGAGCAAGCTTCTCCTTGAGATTCAGGAAGGTAGCATCGATCTCTTCTATAAGCTGTTTGTAGTTGGATTCCAACAGGGCTGTATGTTCGGGAAGCAGGGTTATGGTTGTTCTTAAGACATGGGAAGCGAGTATCTTCGCACTCTCCCACCCTAGCCAGGTATGCCGGTCCCGTTCGAGACTGTCTGCATCCATATTATGCTCATCATGCCCTTCATGCTCGTCATGCGCTTCCAGGGACCTGAAGGTGACCCCCGCTGTCCCATCGACAACAAGCAGATTGGGATAGAGGGAAGAGACCTTGCCTTCAAGGACCTCCTCAAAGTCAGTGCCGCTGAGGATCCAAGCCTTGGCCTTGGCAAGGGAAGCCATCTGGGAGGGGGTCGGCTCATAGGAGTGGGGGCTCTGCCCCTCTCCCACCAGCACGACACTGGTGACTAGATCCCCTGCTATGCGCTGGACAAAGTACTCTTGGGGTAGGATGCTCAGGGCAAGGACAGGCTTGCCATCGCTCTCTTTGCTTTCAGTTTTTCCTTGGGCAAACAGAAACCCTGAGGCGACTATCATGATGATCATTATGCTATATAGGTGTTTGTTCTTTCTCATACTCCCTCCTTGGGGGGTAAGGAAAGGATACTGAGGGAGGAGTAGATTTGCAAGTCATTTGCAAATATAATGCAAATGATTTGCATCCTGTTCGTACAAGACTACCCAGAAACCTCATTTTCACAGTATGCTTACCCAGAAGAGAGGAACCCACCATGATAATGAACTTCAAGGACAAACAACCCCACATAGACCCATCCTGCTTTATCGCACCTTCTGCCGATGTCATTGGGGAGGTCGAGATAGGTAAAGCCTCCTCAGTATGGTTCAACACCACAGTAAGGGGTGATGATGCCTCCATCCATATAGGTGAAGGCAGCAACATCCAGGACAATACAGTGATTCATTGCAGCATAGGGGTACCGGTATCAATCGGCGATGGTGTGACCGTGGGCCATGCTGTGATCATCCACTCCTGCACTATCGCAGACGGATGTCTCATCGGGATGGGATCGACCATCCTCGATGGAGCAGTCCTGGCCGAAGCGACATTGGTAGGGGCCGCTTCCCTGATCCCTCCGGGCAAGACCTATCCACCAAGGAGCCTGGTCATGGGCAGCCCTGCCAAGTTCATACGGGCCCTGACAGGGAAGGAGTTGGAAGATATGAGAGAGAATGCCAAGCACTATGCAAAGGCTTCGGCTGAGTATCTTGCCTCGCTTTCCTAGACTTCGTTCGCCTTCTCAAACTTCTTGATGGCGTCGTTGGTCCCACCAACCACTAGGATATCCTCAGTCTTGAGGACAAGATCGGGCGTAATCTCGCTGATGGCCTTATCATCCCTGAGCACTACGATAACGTTCAGGTGGTACTTCTTGCGAAGATTCAACTCTTCGATCGTCTGGTCGACAAAGCTCTCTGAGATGGTAATGTTGGCGATGGAGAAATCATCACACAACTCAAGGAAATCGAGGGTGCCAGTGGCAACGAGCGAGTGGGCAAGACGCACTCCCATATCAACTTCGGGATAGACTGCCTCGGCCCCAATCTTCTCCAAGACCCTACCATGGTCAACACTGCTGGCCTTGGCTATTACTCGGGGTATCTTCAGCTCCAAAGCATTCATCGTTGCAAGGATGTTGGACTCAAGGTCCTTGCCAATGCAGACGATGACCGTCCCACAGTGGGCGACACCCGACTCTTTCAATACATCCTGGGTTATTCCTGTCACGGGATAAATGTTGGCAAGCTGGTCCTTGACCGCATCGAGTTTCTCTTCCTCGATCTCCAGCACGATGACATCCTTGCCAGCCTTGGTCAGTTCCAAGGCAAGGGAGAGTCCGAATTTACCTAGGCCTATGATGCCATAGGCATCCAAATCAAAATCACTTTTCATATTGTACTCTCCTCACCTTATCCGATGAACACTTTCTCTTCGACATACTTGAGAACCGATTGCTTGCCCCTGATGCTGGTTGCGATCGTGATGGGCCCCACCCTTCCTATGAACATGACGGCCATAAGGACAAACTTCGAAGCAGTCTGCAGATGTGGGGTAATACCTGTCGATAGTCCTACTGTTGCAAAGGCAGAGACGCTTTCGAAGGCAACCTGCAAAAAGGTTACACTCTCCTTTTCTATCAGCAGCAGGCCTGTTATGCCAAATCCAAGCACCAGCGATGCCAATAGCAACACCTGAAATGCCTTGAGGATACTCACCTCGTCAATCTTTCTCTTGAAAGCCGAGGGCTCCCTTCTGCTAATCATAGAGCCCAGGCTCAACAGCAGGGCAAAGGCCGTGGTGGTCTTTATTCCGCCTCCGGTAGAGCCGGGAGAGGCACCGATAAACATCAGGATCATCATAAAGAACTGACCGGCCTCACTCATGCGGCCGATGTCTATGGTATTGAAGCCTGCGGTCCTTGCACTGGTGCTCTGGAAGAAGGCGCTCAACAATGAGGTTTTCTCTATCAAGAAGAAAACAACGGTGCCCAACACCAAAAGACTGGTATTCATAAGTAAGACGATCTTACTGTGCAGGGAAAGGCGCTTCCAACTGCGGGCCCTGGCAAGGTCCGCCAATACGAAGAACCCTGTTCCCCCGATGATGATCAAGGCAGAGGTGACCAGATTCATGGATAAACTGTTCTTATAGGCAGTCAGGCTCTGGTACCCACCCTGGATATCAAAGCCTGCATTATTGAATGCTGAGATGGTATTGAAGGCTGCATGGCCCAAGGCCTGTAGCGGTGCATGGGAATTTCTGAATATGAAGAATTCAATGATGATGCCCAAAGCTTGGAATATGAGAGCAGCAAGACCGACAGTCTTCACCACCTGCATCGTCCCTTTCACGGTTCCGAGGTTGTACGCTTCCTTGATGACACTGTACTTGCCTATGGCTACCGAGCCGCTGAACATAAGGATGAATACCATAACAGCCGAAGCAAAGCCCAACCCGCCAAGCAGGATGAGCAAGGCAATGACGGTCCTGCCAAACAGGGAGAAGGTAGCGGCGACATCGACGGTGACAAGCCCTGTTACACAGACGGCACTTGCAGAGGTAAAGAGTGCATCAATAAAGGAGAGATCCACCCCCTTGTTCTGGGCAAAGGGAAGGGAAAGGAGGATCGAACCTACTCCAATAATAAGTAAAAACCCCAGTAACAGATATTGGTTAGGCAACAAGGCCTTGCGTTTGATTGCACTCATAGTTGAACTTGAGTCTACCATCAGCGCAAATCTAACACAATATGTTGAGCGACAGGCTCTCCATCGTTTGCCGATATGCACATTTGATGATATATTGAAGTATGACTGGAGTTACTCCAGACAAAGTGAGGAAAGACATGATTGACAAGAAAATAGTGACACTGATAAACGAGCAGATCAACAAAGAGTTCTTCTCTGCCTATCTCTATCTGGATATGGCGAACTTCTACGCACACAAGGGTCTTGTAGGCTACGAGAACTGGTTCAAGGTACAGGCTCAGGAGGAGATGGCCCATGCCATGCTCTTTAGGCAGTATCTCATAAACAATGGCTATGCTGTAGAGTCTCCAGCCATTGGAGCCCCTTCCATGAAGTATGCGGACAACAAGGCTCCCTTGCTCGAAGCACTGAAGCATGAGCAGTATGTAACAGCTTCCATCAACACCATCTACGAGCAGGCTTCCCTTCTCAAGGACTACAGGACACTGCAGTTTTTGGACTGGTTCATCATGGAACAGGGAGAGGAGGAGATGAATGCTGAGGAGAACATCCAGCAGTTCGATCTCTTCGGCTCTGATGCAAAAGGCCTCTACCTACTGGACAGGGAGCTTGCAACGCGAGTCTTTACTGCCCCTTCCCTAGTACTTTAAACCATAGGCAACACCCGCTTTCATTGAAGGCGGGTGTTGTTTTTCCCATCTGAATTCAAAAGGAGTCACTATGCAAAGCAAACCTATCAAGAAAACTACTGGAGGATCTGTTCAGTATGACGGAGCCGGCGTAAAGCTTGTCAGGGTAATCGGAAACCAGGATATCTATGATTTCGACCCCTTTCTCATGCTTGATGCCTTTGACTCCACCGACCCGAACGACTACGTCAAGGGATTTCCCTGGCATCCGCATAGGGGGATTGAAACGGTCACCTACCTGATAAGTGGTGAGATCGAACACGGCGACAGCTTGGGCAACGAAGGCACCATCAACGATGGTTGTT
>CAZGOK010000088.1:0-7556 GCA_964527665.1 uncultured Sphaerochaeta sp. | reverse complement strand
ATGATCTTCTGCAGGGGATGGTGGTATATGATCAACTCATCCTCGGGTTCGCACAAGATCTTGTAGTTATAGACGAAGTACATGTTTGTCCCGTTAAGGTACGAGTGTGATGAGTGTCCACCGAGCATCGTCAGATCCTTGGCCCTGTCAAATTCAGCTCTGATACGGGCCATCACAGCATTGTAGAGCTTGGGAATCGTCTCCCAGTCTGCAGAGACTTCAGTGGTGAACCCGCTGTGGGAGTCACGCTCCTGCATGCCGAGGAACTCATCATCGATATCCTGCTGTGACCAGTTCAGCTGGTTGAACCACTGTTCGATCAAGACACTCTCCACCTGCTTCACGACACCTTCCTTATGCAGTTCAACAGCATCCTCTATGGCAGCAATGGTAGCATCTACGATGCCTTTGGGACCCTCTGCCATGAACAGGAGCACGCACTTGTCTTCATAGAAATGATAGAAGTGCTGCGCTGCATCCTCTTGGGAATACGTTCTTGCAACAGAGGGCCTGAAGCCATTGACCATCACCTCGCGAAGGACCTTGATGCCGGTTTCCACATCCTTCACCAGATACCCCAAAAACGTATTGTTTTCAGGATAGTGCTTGAATATCTTGAGTGTAACTTCGGTGATGTAACAGAGCGTACCCTCATTGCCGATGGCTATGTGGCGGATGTCAGGTCCTCCTGACCGCCTGGGTACATTCTTGATCCTTGAGATGTGCCCGTCAGGGAAAACACATTCAAGGCCTACGACCATATCTTCAATTCCCCCATACAGGGTGGACAGCTGGCCGATGCTGCGCGTTGCTACCAACCCGCCATATTTGGCAACGGGCTTTGACTGGGGAGAGTGACCTGTGGTGTAGCCGATCTTCCTGAGCTCGTCTTCCAGCGTCTGCAGGGGCACACCTGCCTGTACGGTGGCCTGGCAGTTGTATGCATCAATCTTCACAATCTCATCAAGATGCAGTGCATCAATGACGATGGTCTTCTCTTTCCAGTTTTCAAGTCCGCCTTCCGTTGCTGTCTTGCCCCCCCGTGCGATCACGTTGATGGCATTGTCATTACAGAACATGAGCAGCTTGCGCACCTCCTCTGTATCCTTGGGGTAGACAATTGCAAGCGGAGAGGGGACGTTCAGGACCTTGCGTGCCTTGGCATACTTCTTGTATCTGTCCGCTGCTGCGTCGTAGAGTTGGTCCTTGTCGGTGTTGATTTGCCCTGGTGTTAGTATAGCAGCCAGTTGTTCGAGTATCTCTTCTCTGTCCATCTGTATTTCCTCCTAAGAATAACCCTAGGGCATTCTCTGTTCTTTGATCACCTTTCAACCTTAAGGGGTAATGGCTACAGGGTCAAGGAAATTGGAAAGTTTTTAGATAAACTCCAAATTTATTAAATATTATGGAAAACTTTCCACTAATCACTCCACAAAACAGTAAACCATGCTAGTATAGGACATACAAAGGAACACAAGGAAATGATAAGCATAGATTTTACTGCATTGAATACACTGGAGAAGAGCATCCACGAGACACTGCAAGGATCAGCAAAGGTCCACCCTACGCTCACTATCACAGAGGCGGCTCACCTGTGTGGATGCTCTGTCTCCAAGATATCTAAATTCAGCAAGAAACTTGGGTTTCCCAATTTCAAGCAGTATGTTGCATTTCTCTACGATAGGGAGAGAGAGCCAAAAGAGATTTCAAGCGAACTGGAGAGGATACAAACGTTCATCACCCACTTTGACGGAAGACTTGTTGATGAGATGATCGCCCTTATCGCAGGGCATGAAAGGATAGTCCTGTTTGGGTATGGGCCTTCGCTGTTGTGTGCCCAATATATTGAGTACCGACTGCGCACAGCATCGCCCAAGGTGATCATCGCAGTGGTGGATGACCTGAGTGTGGCCTCGATGAGTGACGCATCAACACTACTTATCATCTTTACTGTCACAGGCTCTTATAGGGACTTCACCTCCATGTACCGATCAGCTGCCAACAAGGGAGCTACGGTGGTCATTGTCGCCGAGCACTACAATGTGTCGCTGCTAGAGCAGTGTGCCAAAATCTTCTTCTTGACGGATGTACCCACCGCAGTGGATGTGGTTCCGCATGAACAGTCACGGACACTGTTTTTCATCTTTATGGAAGAGGTTATCCAGCGTATCGAACGTACTGATCCAGACAAACCAAGAACGAAGATAGGTCTAAAAACCCCAAGGGAGGCAGGGCAAGGAGAACAATGCTCGAAAAACCAATAGCAATATGATCAAATGCTAGGTTCAAACTGCTTCGACATACTACAGATGAGGTCCCCTAGTTTCTCAGATGCTTGCACAAAGAGAAGAGATTCCCCGACAGCATCTAAAAAAGTGGTTGCTTGAGAATGTGCCATACGTTAGCAGTGAAAAGGAAGAAAAACCACCAAACATACAAACACAACACTGATTGTATGATACGTGATGACATCATCTGCTTGCTATTTGTTCCCTTGGGTCCATATACTGAATAAAACACCAATGAAGGAGAAGTATCAATGCCAGGGAGATTCGTTATTACCAAGACACCAAAGGGATTCTACAGATTCAGCCTCCAAGCTGCTAATTACCAGACGGTCCTTACCAGCCAGAACTATGCAACGCTTGCTAATTGTCGTGATGGAGTGGAGACTATCAAGAAGAACGCACAATCACCTATTGAAGACCAGACCTTGGTAAAGGACAGTCCGCAGCTGAAGTACCCCAAGTATGAGGTGTATTTTGACACTGCAGACCAGTACCGCTACCGCCTTTTGGCTTCCAATGGCCAGAATATCGCAATGGCTGAAGATGGATACGCCACCAAGGCTGGGTGCATGAACGGTATCGCAGCCATCAGCCGGGCAGCAATTGATGCACAGGTGGATGAAAGCGCTCTGGAGAAATGAGATAATCACGCTCTTCTTTGAGTGTAGGAAACAATACAACCCCCATCTTTCTGATGAGGGCTGTATGAGTGAGTCATCTTGTTCGGGACAAGGCCAGCAGTATCAGAAATGGGTATAGATTCCAAAAAACAATCTGCACAAGACAAAACTAGTACCCCCCCCTAACGACCAAAGAGCCCTTTTTTATCATGCTCATCAACAATCATTCCCTTGGCAGATCCTATTGCATCATAAAGAAGATGTGCCATGGCTTTCACCGAAGCATGAGGTGGAGCATCTTCACATACAGCCATTATGGACTGATATTTGTGGCGTTGAGCCTTTTTGAGTGTCGTCCCCCACATAGCCTGTATCTGATCATCGTTGAGCCATCCTTCCCTCACATCCTCTTGAGTAACATCATCAAGGGCTGTGTTTCGTTGGACAGCCTTCATCACCCAAACATTGGGGCTCGGAGTACCTATGTAGTAGGCAATATGACCTGAGTGATAGGGTCCCTGTGACCAATATCCAGAAACTACAAGTTTCCAACCTTTGAAATCTTTTGCAGGGGTGTATTTCTCCAAATCACCTTCATAATCGACAGCTGTTCTCATCGTCATTGTGCTTTTCTCCCTGTATTGTACCTTGAAAGCTACCTACTGTAAAAAGAAAACAGAACTTCAACCATGCCACTCAATCTGAGCCCAAAATCTTCCTGTAAGCATGGGCTGAACCCTGAGTCTGAAGATACCCCATGATCGTATCGTTACTGTCATGCAGGCCTACGCTATGTGCATGGTATCAACTACTCCACAAGAGGTTCTTCTTGAGAGAGGGATGCCTTGTGCATATCTCGCGTTCTGTCAGGCTCTTGATGATGGCAACCATCCTGGTTGGTTACCGGCATCGTGGGTATTCCCTGTACAAGCATGTGCACATGCTCGTCTGAAACTCCTATCTCTAAGAATCGTATCTCATGTTTTTGTTCTATTTCCAAGCAGATATCTTTGAAGCTCAGTTCTACTTCTGGGGTAAGGATCTGTCTTCTGTACTTCACAGGTAATACAGCAGGAGGGTTTTGTGTGCATGCTCATTCATCGCGGCAGTATATCACTTTTCTCGATTCAAAAGGTGTAAAAGATACAGCTAATAATTGATCTTGTGGGGCACCAAGGAAAAGCTCAGTTTGAAGAATATCCCCGATAGCAAGGCTCTAGATATTCTTGCATTACATTATCGACACTTCACACATGAGGTACGATATCCACAGTATCATTCAACTTGGATGCAATGTGGCTAGACTGTGATTGTATCATCCAAGATACCATATAGCTTGCCCAGGAACTCCTTACCCGCGACCTCTATTGGCCTGTTTAGATCAAAGGCCAAGCTTCTTACCCTTATGTTACCAGGCTTTACGTCCATAGGCCTAGGGAGTTCCTCAGGATAGACTAAGAGAGCCTCAGAACAACCTAGCGCTTCGGCATACGCTATCACTTGATAATAATCAGCGTTGGCAAAGGTATTGTTGACTTTATATTTCGTATCTATCACACACAAAGGAAGGCTTGAAACTGCATCAAGGATGAGGATGTCCAGGCGCATCTCCAATTCATTCTGTTCCCCAAAAAGATGCTGGACCTGCCCCCTGACATGGTATCTGGCAGTATCAATATGGGCTTGGAGCCAACGGACCACAAAGGATTCAAATAATTTTGGCATTTCGACAATAAAAGGAATCATGGTATGTTTCCCAGTAGTATGGGTAGGACCACTTTGTTCAAGAAAGAAGCGGCAGAGTTTATGTATGACTTCATAATCGCTATTGAGCCTGTTGTACGTACGGTACAGGCAATCATAGGGTTGGAAATGATGCAAGCTTACTGCATTGCGTAACGTTCTATCAAGTTTTCGTACCAATTGCAGCGTCTCGTCCCTTTGGACCATACCGCTTCTAAGGATCGAATACATTGTCCAGGCAAGTATTTGATTTTCTTCAACATCAAGGGTTTGGTCCTCAGAATAACAAGATATTTTGGTCTTAAGCGGGTCCTGTGATAGGGATACCACATCCATCCGCCCGCGAATATAAGGAAGGATTGCATGCTCTTCTACATATTCCCGATATAGCCCGACTCTAATCCTGTCGGTTATCCGTTGAACCAAAATCTTAGCAATCCGTTCAAAAAAATCTTGAACTGAGTCAGAATCAAATTGACCATCCAGCAAGGTAAAGGATTTGAGGTCATAGGCATATTCCAACATGCCAAAAAGATTCTGAATACCTGTCTTTGGCTGTAGGTTTATTCCAAAGTCTGCTGAAACTGGCAAATAGCCCACCCATCCTTGCGCTGTTAGTTTCCAATTGTAATTGGTCTTGGGCGTGGGCCAGTCTACAGCCACCTTATCGTTATAGGTTCCAAACACATAGTTTGCTTGCTCTTCAAGAAGGTTTTCACGGAGCAGAAAGTAACTTTGATACTCCACCAGCTCTACAATACGAGGCTTGTTCATTCTACTATCTGGGCCTTCACAGCATCCCATCTGTAATCCTGCATTACAGTGACCTGAGTGAAGAAATACTCCTCAAGGTAGGTTTCAATCTCCATGCGCCATATCTGTCCGATGTGTTTTTTTAAATCCTTTTGCAGGAAGAAGGAAACGCCCAATGAGAAGTTTTTGTCATTGATCTTCCTGTTGATCTCCCCTAAAATTCGTATCAAATTAGGCACATTTACACCTTGGGTATACTCAGGGTGTTTTTTCAACAAGGTGTAATCAGGGGCCAATTCAATAAATGCAAATCGTCTGCGCAAGGCAAAATCGACCAATGCTATAGAACGGTCGGCCGTATTCATTGTACCTATGATCCTGACATGAGCGGGGATGGAGAATTGATTCCCCTCACTGTTTGCCAAATGGACTTTCTTATCCCTGTATTCCAGGAGGTACATCAACTCCCCAAATACCCGAGAAAGGTTGGCCCTGTTGATTTCATCGATGATCAAGACACAAGTATCTTGAGTTCGTGAAGCCTTGGTACAGAATGATACGAACCGGCCGGGTTTCAATGCAAAGACTGGGGTTCCATCACCATCCACTTCAGGGCGTAGCCCTTGGACAAAGTCTTCATAGGCATATGCTGGATGGAACTGCACGAGCTCATGGAATCCATTTCCACCTCCGACCAAATGTCGTGCCAGGTGTTCTGCCATGAAGGTTTTACCTGTCCCTGGAGGACCATAGATTATTGCTTGCCCCTTTCTGTCTATTGCCGAACACCAATCCTCGAGAACTGATATCTCTATTCCCGTATCTTGGGAGCACTCCTGCAAGGTGTATTCAGTTTGGATTTGTGGAAGCGATGGTTGGTTCTCATCGATCATCTCTTTGATGATGTCATACTCATCCGCAGTGAGCTTGAACAAGCTTCCTTGATTGTTTACAAAGGGTTCACATGTCTTCAGTTCCGGCAGACTCTGTAGGGTTCTATACGGAATGGGCACTATCAGGTTTTCAATTTTTTCAATCTCAATGATTTCACCCTCTTCCTCGGAAACATGCAGTGCCTTGGTAGCCTTGTATAATGCAACAACTTGTTTTGTCGGGGTTGAAGCGTACCCTATCATACGATCACCCTCTTGTATTTGGGTAAAATATTGATAAACCCTGCGTTTGTTTCCTTTTTCATTATGGGAGGTGTAGGTCTGCAACTCCCCTACTTTAGGAGAGGCAATATCCCATATTTTAGGATTAGCATTCAACCACCAAAAAGAGGTTGCTTCAGATGGAGTTGGAGAGGATTTTGGAAGCGATTCATTAAGAGCTGCTTCAATTTCTTTGAGAAAGTCTGGATACATTGTAATTTCAGTCAAATGTTTGGTGATCAGGTTTCTCTCTTCTGGCACCTTCCACTGCCCCTGTTTTTCCCAAGTTACCTTGCGTACCTGCCTATAGCACTGCCGAGTTTCGTCATATTCATACCCCCCTGCTATCGTTCCCTTCCCAATGATGGAACTTCTTCCTTTTTTCGCATACACAGTATCACCTGCCTGCATCTCGAACGCAAACTCATAACAGGCTTTAGCTTGCACAATGAGAGAATTTTGAGGTTTCTCCTGGTCATCTGACAACCTCTGCAAAATCTCTTCTTGTGATGCATACTCACGAAGATCCCCCAACTCATCCCATCCAACCGCCATTATCCCCTCTTGCAAGAATTCATCCCAATGGATTGCTTGATCACCAGGAGAGTAGAGCCATACTCTCCTACCTATTGGATCGCTAGGTTCAACAGGTGCTGTTGGATCAGATGGCTTTATTGCAATCGCTGTTTGAAAAACAAAATCAAAGGTCATCAAAGTTTTATTGGGATCACGTAATGCACTGGAATTAATCCACGTATCATAAGTGTCCACTAAAGCTCTATCTGATAGTAAAATGGATCGCACTTCAGGGAATTGATCTAAGAAAGCCAAGTATCTGTCAATCGCTTTTGAATATTTTATCGCTTTCGCAGACCTAAATTTAGTAAAGAACCGATTAACTTCGGTATACTTGTAGAGGTAATATCTCTCAGGATACCGAAAAAACAGATACTGCGAAACAGCACGCATATCACCATGGTAATGGCTCAGGTCTCTTC
>CAZGOK010000087.1:0-7594 GCA_964527665.1 uncultured Sphaerochaeta sp. | reverse complement strand
CACCTATACCCTGAGCGCCATCTCCTTGTGGAACGCCGCCTCAAGCGGGGTCGGCAGTGAGTACATCACCGAGCGCATCGAGTTCTGGTCCCGTTTTCCTGTCAGTGAGAGCGTGCTCTTCTATGTCACCGACATCGCCTCCCGCTTCGGCAAGGTGATCCTCACCGAAAGCGAGGACCCCATGTACTACAAGCTCTCCATCGAAGGGGCGAGGATCAAGGCGGAGATGACAGCGCGCAAGAATATTGCCAAGATGCTTGTCCCCAATGACGAGCACTCCTTTCTCCTGGAGAAGTACAACCGCGGGGAGATCAAGCTGCAGCTCATCAAGCTCGGCTACCCTGTCGATGACCGCATCCCCTTGGAGCGAGGCATACCGGTGCCCATGGCCCTGAGGGAGAAGACCCAGGGTGGATACAAGTTCAGTGTCAGGGCGTATCAGAAGCAGGCGGCCCAGGCCCTGCTGGGCGACCTGGGACCCGGATGCGGATACGGCACCATCGTGCTGCCCTGCGGATCGGGAAAGACGGTGGTCGGCATGCAGATCATGAGCCTGCTCAAGACCAAGACGCTTATCGTCACCACCAACATCGCAGCTGTCCACCAGTGGCAGGATGAGATCCTGGACAAGACCGACCTTATGCGCGAGCAGGTCGGAGAGTATACCGGCGATAAGAAGGACCCCAGGGAGGTCACTGTATGCACCTACCAGGTGCTCACCTACCGCCCAGACAAGGAGGGACCCTTCCCGCACCTTGAGCTGCTGACCAAAGGAGAGTGGGGCCTGATCATCTATGATGAGGTGCACATGCTTCCCGCACCGGTGTTCAAGATCACCGCAGAGCTGCAGGCTGTCTACCGTGTAGGGCTGACAGCGACCCTTATCCGCGAGGACGGACGCGAGGACGAGGTCTTCTCCCTGGTCGGGCCCAAGCGCTTTGACGTACCTTGGAACGAGCTTCAGCAGCAGGGCTTCATCGCAGAGGCCTTCTGCCATGAGATACGCGTGGACCTCCCCACCGAGCTGGAGATCCCCTACGCAGTGGGGAACAAGCGCGAGAAGTTTCGCATGGCAAGTGAAAACCCCCTCAAGCTTGATGTGGTCCGGGCCCTGGTGGACCGCCATCCTGATGACTTCATCCTCATCATCGGGCAGTACATCTCACAACTGGAGACCATTGCCGCGATGTTCGGCCTGCCCATCATCACCGGCAGCACCCCGAATGCCAAGCGCGAGGAGCTCTACCGCCAGTTCAAGGAGGGGGACATTCACATCCTGGTGGTGAGCAAGGTGGCAAACTTTGCCATAGACCTGCCCGACGCCTCTGTAGCCATCCAGGTCTCCGGAACCTTCGGATCTCGCAGTGAAGAGGCACAACGGTTGGGGCGGATACTGCGCCCCAAGGACAGGGCAAGCTTTTTCTATTCCATAGTAACACGCTACTCCAACGAAGAGGAGTTTGCGGCAAACCGACAGAAGTTCCTTGCAGAGCAGGGATACTCCTATAAAATTGAGGTATGGCCCCATTGACCGAAGATGCTAAAATTGCTTTCAAGACGCTGTTAAACAGATATTCTGAAGAGAATTATTTCTATCTGGTACGCAACTACCTGGGACTGGTCACCACCCCGTTCCACAAGCCCGCACTGACGACCAAGCTGTGCAACTTCTTCTCCCTGCCGGAGATAGAGGATACCATCTTCTCCCTGATCGATCAGAAAGACCAGATAATACTGAGCTTGGTGCATATCGCCGGCCCGCTTACAGGCGAGGATATCATCTCGCTTCTCAAGGACAGGTACAGCTACGGAAAACTTGTCAGGCGGGTCTCGAACCTGCAGGAGCGCATGATCTTGCTCAATGACGGGGGGGTCCTGATCTTCAATCCGCTCTTTGAGGAGCGGGTGCGCCGGATATGCTCGCTAAAGCCTCTCTTTGGGGATGAGCCCACCGTTGTGCAAAGCGGCCCCTACTGCTCCACAGAGTTTGTCCGTGCCTACCTGAACCTGGTGGACAAGGAGAAGCGCCTTGCCTACAGGGAGGAGTACAGCTCCCTCTTCCCCTCCTACAGCTCAGGGCAGCTGAAGCTGCTGTTCGCCCTCTTAGGGGAGGCTCTGGGCAACCAGTGCATCATAACCGGGGATAAGCGCGTAGAGGTCAACTTCGAAAAGGCCCAAAGCCTGCTCTCGCTCAACGACCGCCAGCTGCTGTACCTGTTCATTGCAGAACCCTTTTCCACGGAGAAGGACCGCTCTCGCGCTGTGGCGTTTGCGGCCAACCTCCTGGCAATGCTCCACAAGATAGGCTCCTGTGACACCCCTTCAATGATGCTCCTGCTCAAGGTCATCGCGCTGAAGACCGGTATCGAGGGCGAACAGTCCCTCCTCGATACGCTGAGTACCCTAGGGGTGCTGAGCTTTGATGAGACATGGCATGCCAACCAGATAGAGGAGCAGACAGGGCGCACGACGCTGGTCATCGACAGCGACAACACCATCAGCTACAGCGGCAGCTGTCCCGAAGGGGACATCCTCTACCGCTTCTCTGATCTGACGGTCCTGGACCGGCAGACCAGCTACCAGGTCAGCCCGCAAAGCTTTACCCGAGGCTTGGATGGCAACCTCACGTGGGAGGAGATCCGCCTCTACCTTGCAGAGAACAGCTACCCCCAGATGAGCGAGGCGCTGCAGAAGATGCTGCTCATCACGCACGAGCGGTACCAGCAGATAACCATCTATGAAGGGATCGTGCTGGTCACCGAGGACCGGGTGACGCGCCTGCTTACCCAGCTGGAGAGCATGCAGGACCACATTGTGGCAACCATTGCACCGAATGCCTTCCTGATGAAGCGGTCCTCAGAACAGACCTGGCGCAAGATCCTTGTGCAAAGCGGTGTTCTTGTCCCCGCCAAACGCACCGGCGAGTACCTCGAGGTTGCCCAGGAGAGGGAGAATCCCCTCTTTGACAGGCTTGTTGAGGAGAGCAGGACAGAAGAGGTGGAAGTGGACACCCTGCCCTTGCTTGTGCTGGAACCACAGCCGCTGGACAAGGTCCTGCGCATGGAAATAGAAACAGCCAAGCTCTCCAAGGCCGAGCGATCGGACCTTGAGCAGCGCTTCAAGGCTAAGATGATCCTCGTCCCTGAGCAGATCGTCGCCCAAGTGGTAAATGGTGTGGTTGAGGCAGGCGGGTTCGACTACCAGGGCAAGGTGGGGCTCTGCCGCAATGCGGTGGGCAAGAAGAACATAGCCCTGCAGCTGATGCTCCCAGACCAGGAACTGATCGTCCAAGCCCTGGAAGTTGCCTATACAGCAGAAAAGGAAGCGCTCCTGAAAGCGGCGGTCATGCCCGACATGGAGGTGAAGATCATCCCTGTCAGCAAGATATTCCTAGTGAGGCAGCTACGCTACCACCTCGTCTAGGCCCTATATCTCTGGGGTTATCCAGTGGGGGTAGTGATACCCGCTGAACGCCTCGAACTGGAGCTTTCCCTGCTCAAGGAGCATCTGAGCACCTCCTACAACGCGACATCCGGCACGTGAGGCCCTCTTGAAGAAGGGGGTCTCTCTTGGCTGGTAGACCAACTCATAGACTATCTCATCACCCCTGAAGAGGAATGAGGGGACAGGATCCTCATCCAGATGGGGCTCCATGCCGACACTGGTGGTCTGCACGACCAAATCAAAGAGCCTGCTGTAGAGGCCGGCTTTCTCCAGCGAGTCGTAGGAGCTCATCGTCTCCCCAGCAAGCTGACGTGCCTTCTCCCTATCCCGGTTGAGGATGGTCACCTTGATGCCGTGGTTGTGCAACGCCCAGACCACAGCCCGGCTTGCCCCCCCTGCCCCTATGACCAGGGCAGTGCGAATCTTCTCCTGGGCTATATCGTCGGCTATGGGGGCGAGAAAGCCATAGTAGTCGGTATTGGTCCCCTTCCACATGTTCTGGATCCGGGTGACCGTATTGCAAGCACCAATTTGCTTTACCTCGCGCGTTATCCGCCCGAGATAGGGCTGGACGTTCCTCTTGTGCGGCACGGTCACTGAAAACCCATGGATCTGCAGCATCTCGGCAAGCTTGAAAAAGGCACGCACCGAGTCGACGAGAAACGGGACATAGATGGCATTGTAGTGGATCGCCTCAAAGCCAGGGTTGTGGATCCTGGGCGAGGCGGTATGGTAGACAGGGTTGCCGATGATGCCATAGACGTGGGTCTTCTCATCCACCTTGTCGGCACGGTAGAGCTCGCTCATCGTCTTGGCAGAGAGATGACCGGGCGCTGCCTGGGAATCAGAGCAGAAGGTAAGGGTCGAGCCGCACTTCTTGTAGAGAAGGCGCGTACAGACGCCGAACTCCCCCATGCCGATGATTATCTTATCCTTGATGGCGGAGAGCTCGGTCTGCACCCTGAACAGGGAGATGATGTCTATCATGCTCTTGGGGGTGACCGCTACCTTGGGGATGTCCCCTTTGGATGCAAGCTTGCTGATCCTGCCGTAGATGTCGGCAGGCACGCAGGTGAAGTCGTGCAGGCTGCGGATGATCCTGATGCCCCTCTCCCTGAGGGAGCGCTCAAAGTCCACCTTCTGCTCAAAGAGCGGGTCCTTGAACTTGAGGTCGCTTCTCTTCACATCCTCTTCGATGTCGACATAGGCAAAGTCGCCTTTGGCCGTCTCATAGAGGATCTGCAGCCGCTCCCTCTCGCCTACCGTACACGCCCCCCCGTCGCTTGTGCGCCGGAAGGTGAGGATGACAGGCAGGTCCACCGTCGAGGGGAAGGAAGAGGCTATCTTCTGTTCGTCAGCATTGAGGTGATCGAGGCGGAGCTCCACAAGGGAAATCCACCTGCGATTTTGTTCCACCTGACAGCGGTTCTCCTCTAGGGTAGAGCCGGTAAGGGTAAGGCATAGCACTGTAAACCTCCTGAGGTCGGGTGGATTGTCCTAGAACACATGCTTGTGTTAAGGTTATCATAACGTCAAATAACGGGCTTTTCAACACCCGTTTACAGAAAGGGGCAGTATAGTGGCAACGTTGCAGGTACAAAGCATGCACCTTGCATTTGCAGATAGGGATATTCTGGACGATGTGTCCTTTATCCTGACAGAAAAAAGCCGCAGTGCACTGGCCGGGGGAAACGGAAGCGGCAAGTCGACGCTGCTGAAGATCCTCAGTGGCCAGATGGCAGCGGACAGCATCAGCATGAGCAAGACTCGCGACCTTCGCATCTCGTATCTGCCGCAGAGCGACATCCTTTTTGAAGAGGGGAGCGTCTACTCTGAGGTGGAGAAGGGGTATGCGCGCTTTGACGAGATGCTCTCCGAAAAGAAATACCTTGAGCAGGAGCTCGCCCTCTCCACTGAGGAGGAGAACACCTACCCCCTTCTGGTGAGGCTCGCCTCCATCCAGGACAGTCTGCTGGAGGAGGGATACTTCTCGCGCAAGGAGAAGATCGAGCAGATCCTCAGCGGCCTGGGCTTCCTGGCCTCGGACTTCTCGCGCCAGTGCCTGGAGTTCTCAGGCGGGTGGCAGATGCGCATAGCGCTCGCCAAGGTCCTGGTCGAACACCCCACCATCATGCTGCTTGACGAGCCGACCAACTACCTCGACATCGAGGCCCGTTACTGGCTGAAGAACTACCTGAAGGTCTACTCTGGTGGCATCATGATAGTATCGCATGACCAGGCCTTCCTGGATGAGAGTGTAAACGAGGTCTTTGAACTCTTCAGTGGCAAGCTCACCCGATACAGCGGCAACTACAGCAAGTACCTCGAACAAAGGGAGCTTGAGATTGCACAGCTTGAGGCTGCCTACAAGCAGCAGCAAGAAAAACTGGAGAAGACCGGGCAGTTCATCGACAAGTTCCGCTACAAGGCGACCAAGAGCAAGCAGGTGCAGAGCAGGATCAAACAGCTGGAGAAGATGGATATCGTCCAGGTCCCCTCCCACTTGAAGCAGCTCTCCTTCACCTTCCCACCCGCCCCCCACAGTGGCAACGATGTGCTCATCGTCGAGGACCTGAACAAGGGATACGACCAGCAGGTGATATTCGACGACTTCTCCTTTCATATCAACCGTGGGGAGAGGCTTGCGGTGACAGGCAAGAACGGAGCGGGAAAAAGCACACTGCTGAGGATGCTGTGCGGAGAAGACACCACCTATGAAGGGGCGATTCGCCAAGGAAGCGGCGTCAGCATAGGATACTTTGCCCAGGACACCGAAAAGACCCTCAACCCCAGCCTCACCGTCCTTGAGGAGGTCAGCAGCGTCGCTGCGACCGCCGACCTGCCCAAGCTGCGCAACTATCTGGGATCATTTCTCTTCAGCGGGGACGATGTCTTCAAAAGCGTCTCCGTTCTCAGCGGAGGAGAACGCAGCCGCCTCGCCCTGCTGAAGATACTGCTGCACCCGGTAAACCTCCTGATCCTGGACGAGCCTACCAACCACCTGGACATCAATGCCAAGCAGATGCTGCTCAAGGCCCTTGAGCACTATGACGGGACGATGGTCTTCGTCAGCCATGATGCGCACTTCATCAAGCACATCGCCACCAGGATCCTCTACCTCACCAATACCGACCCCCCTGAGTTCTTCGATGGGGACTACTCCTACTTCTCCTATAAGCTGGAGGAGAAGGAGCGTGTTGAAGAGGAGGCCCAAAACAGGGAGAGAGCTCAGAAAGAGGATGAGGCACCCCCCTCCGCCCTCTCCTACAAGGAGGCCAACCGCCAGAAGAACCGCCTTGCAACCCTCAGGCGCCAAAGCGAGGGGATGCTTGGCAAGCTTGGCAAGCTGGAGGAGAAGCTGGTGGCTCTGGACCACAGCATGGCCTTGGAGGAGAACTACACCGATGCCCAGGCCATCAGGGCTCTGGTCGAGGAGAAGGCCAGGCTTGAGAAGAAGCTTGGGGAGAGTGAGGAAGCGTGGCTGCTGCTCAACGAAGAGGCCGAAGGCCTGGAGGCAACCCTTGGCCAAGCTGAGTGATTTCTTTCTGAGCGTGGTGCTCGCCTCCCAGTCGGTTGCACGCAAGAAGCTGTTGAAGGACCTGGGCATGAGGGTAACCATCGAGCCCACCCACTGTGACGAGAGCCATCAGGAGAAGGACCCCGCACAGGCGGTTCACCTCCTGGCCCTGCGCAAGATGGAGGGGTACAGAAGCGTCAATGCCCGGTATGAAGAGCCGGTCATCACGTGTGACACCCTCGTCTCGTGCGAAGGGATGCTGCTGGGCAAGCCCAGTGACCGCCAGGAAGCGCGAGCCCAGCTAGAGCTGTTGGGCAACAAGAGCCAGGTGGTGCACTCAGGGTGGGCCCTGTGGTTTGAAAATACCCTCTACCATGGCTGTGATGAGGCGACTGTCCTGTTCAAGGACTTGGATGAGAAAACCATCGAGGAGTATCTCGACCTCGGCGAATGGAGGGGGGCAGCGGGCTCCTACAGGATCCAGGAGAGGGGAAAAGAGCTGGTAGAAGCTGTCCAAGGGGATATTGCAACGGTTATAGGGTTGCCACTTATGCAGATTTCTGAAATACTTGCTTGCGACTGTGCCCGTTTGTGATGGCGCAGAATATCCGCCCCTGCGGGGGTGAGTAATAG